>DATFGC010000056.1:0-3973 GCA_035249765.1 Gemmatimonadales bacterium
TCCAGCACATCGGCGACCACGGTGTTCTCTGCCAGCAGTCCGGGCTCCAGCTCCTGTTTGCGGGAATCATCGGTGCCCACCCCGGCCACGAAGGCGCCCCGCGGCACCATCGCGCGGGTCAGGAAAAACCTGCGGGAGGGAGTGCAGGTCACGATCACGTCGCTCCCTGCCAGCGCCCGGCTCAGCGCCTCACCCTCCACGCTGCCGGATTCGATTCCGCGCCCGGCTCGAAGCTCCGCGGCGAGCCGGTCGGCGGCGCCGTGGGCAGGATCGTGCAGCCACACCCGGGTGATCGGCAGCACCGCCATCAGCGCCTCGATCTGGGATTCGGCCTGGCGGCCGCAGCCGAATAGCGTCAACACCGCCGAGTCGGGCCGAGCCAGGTACCGTGCCGCCACCGCGGTCGCCGCCCCGGTCCGGATTCGAGTGATTTCCCCCGAATCCATCAGGGCCAGGAGCCGTCCGTTCTCGGCATCGCACAGCGCCACGACCCCCTGAATCGAAGGAAGGCCAAAGCGGGCCGGATTGCCGGGAAAGTTTCCGTTGAGCTTGGCCACGAAATAGGCGTGCGGCCCCCGGACCGCCGCGGCCTTCACATGGAAACCTCCCGCGCCGGTGTGAATTCCCAGCACCCCCTGCTCCGCGCCGCCCTCGGCCAGGAGCCGGAACCCCGCCTCCACCGCTTCGATGCAATCCCGCATCGGCAGCACGGCCCGCACATCTGCCGCTGAGAGAAGCAGCGTTCCGCTCATCGGACGGCGCCGCCGCGAAGCAGGATGCCGGCCCCGGCGCCCGCCAGGACCACCAGCCCCGTGGGAAGCCGGGTGCGGGCCACCACGATCAGTGCGCCGAGGGCAAGGATGAGTGTCGGCAGGTCATCGATCGCGCTTCGGGCCAGGACCAGGCAGGCGCCGGCGATCGCTCCCGCGGCAGCTGCGGTGACTCCGCTGACGAAATCGGCCACCATGGGACGGCCGGCAAACCGGTTGAACGCCGGCAGCAGCAGCACGGTAAGCAGGAACGCGGGGAGGAACACCCCGAGTGTCGCGGCCGCGGCGCCTCCGGTGCCGGCCACCAGGTATCCGATAAAACCGACGACGATCACCACTGGGCCCGGCGTCATCATCGCCACCGCGATGGCGTCCACGAATTGCGGCTCGGTCAGCCAGCCCCGCTCGGTCACCACCCCGGAATACAGAAAAGGGACGATCGCGAGGCCGCTCCCGAAGATGAAGAATCCCGCCTGCGCGAAATACCAGAACAGCACCGGAATTAGAGAACACGCCGCCGTAGCCGGCGCCCTCATCGCCCGGGAGCGGATCACCACCGCGAAGCCCGCCAGCACGATGAGCCAGAGCGGCTCCCGGGCCTGCCACCAGGTCAGGACGCCCGCCAGCCCCACGATGCCCCAGAGCAACGGGTCGGCCCCCGACGTGGTCCGGGCGAGCCGGACGGCGGACACCACGATGATGCCGATAACCGCCGCGCCCACCCCATAGAACGCGGCGGCCAGCCAAGGCAGCCCGTCGTACCGCAGATAGGCCGCACCCAGCGCGATCGTGATGACGAGTGAGGGAGCGATGAAGGCGATGCCGACCGCGGCTGCTCCGCGCAGCCTGGAGTGGAGATAGCCCAGGCAGAAGGCGACCTGCGCGGCCAGCGGGCCCGGGGCGAGCTGGGACATCGCCAGGCTCCGGGAGAACTCCTCGGCCGTAAACCAGCCGCGCCGCTCGACCAAGTCGCGCTGCATCGCGCCCACCAGCGCGATGGGCCCCCCGAACCCGGTCGAGCCCAGCCGGAGGAAATAACGGGTCAGGGCGCCGAGCCCCGGACGCGCCGCCTCGGCGTCGGTCACGGAGTGCGGGACCCGAAGTGGTCGAGCAATCCATCGAAGAGCGGACCGGAGCGCGACAGGCGCTCCTGATCGTCCGGCGTCCCCGCGGCGATTCCCGCAACCATCGCGGCGACCCCCGCGGTTTCACTACGACCGTACTTGGTGTCCTTGCAGTCGATGTCGCGAACGACCTCCCCGATCGCGACGAGTCCGGAGTCGGCGAGGCCGAAGCGGCGCAGCAGGGTCTGGAAGGTGCAGAGCTCCCCCTCGTGGGTGTACTCGGCCTCGTACATGTCGAACCGGAGCTCACCGACCTCGGGCCGGTAGCCGGAGGCCGACACGAATTTGAACCGAGCGCCCGGGTCGATGAACCGCCGGATCAGCCAGGCGCTCGCCATCCGGTCCACGTGCACGTCCTGCCGGGTGACCCAGGTGCGGCCGGGCTCGACCCGGTCCACCGCCGATGCATGGGTGTTCGCTGCCCGGCCTTCCTGTGTGGCAAACATGGCCCGCACCTCCTCGTCGCTGATTCCCTGGATGAACCGCGCCTCGCAGACGATCGCTTCTCCTCCCTCGGCCCTGATCTCCTCGCCGAGCCATTGGAAATCCTCCCGCGCCTCCTCGGAGGCTGGCAGCACGTACACCGAGCCCCGGAGCGGCAGGGCACCGATCCGGTGCAGCCGCCGGCGCACTTTGACGCGGAGGTAGTCGGGCTTGGGAGGGAGCTGGTGGATGAGGAGGAGCCACGAGGGTAACGATACAGTAGAATCTGACATGATTCTACTGTATCATACCAAGGCCGGGATGTCAATCTGGTTGAGCGTTGAGCGGTGAGCGGTGGGGCTGGTCCCGTTCACCGCTCACCTCTCACCGCTCACCTCAATGCGCCATCCCGGCCGACTCCGCGAACTTCTTGAGCAGCTCGGCCTGCTCGGGGCTCAGCTGTTCCGGGACGGTCACCTGGACCGTGACCAGCATGTCGCCCCGCCGCTCCCCCTTCGCGATGCCCTGCCCCTTGATGCGGAACTTGCGGCCCGGCTGGGTACCGGGTGGGATCTTGAGCAGCACTTTCTGGCCGTCCAGCGTCTTGACCCGGAGCCGGGTGCCGAACACCGCCTGGGCGAGGTTAATGGTTACGTCGCAGATGAGATCGAGCCCGTCCCGCCGGAAGAAGCTGTCGGGCTGGACCTGAAAGGTGACCAGCAGGTCGCCCGGCGGCTTTCCTCCGCCGCCCCGTTCCCCCTGGCCTTTGAGCCGGATCTTGAGCCCGGTCTCCGTGGCCTGCGGCACAGTGATCATCACCCGCTTTTCGGCGCGGGTTTCTCCTGCTCCGCCGCAGGTCGGGCATTTCTCCGAGGGGACCTTCCCCCGGCCCCGGCACATCGGGCAGGGCCGGTTGACCGCGAATCCGCCCTGACCGAAGGAAATGGTCCCCCGCCCGTTGCACTCGGGACATTGGGACAGCGTCGCCCCCGGTGCGGCGCCGTTGCCGCCGCAGGTGGCACAGGTGTCGTTCATCGAGAGGGAGATCGGGACCTTGCCGCCCAGCGCCGCGGTGCGGAAGGGAATCTCCAGTGTGGCCTCGACGGTTTCTCCCTTGGGTTCGTCCTTACGACCCCGCCCGAAGATCGAGGAGAAGATGTCCCCCAGCCCCATCGAGCCGAAATCGCCGAAGTCGAAGGTCTCTCCCCCGCCCGCGCCGCCGCGCCCGCTCGCGCCCTGTGAGGCCGGCCGCCGGGCCATGGGATCAAACGCGCCCAGCCGCCGCATCATGTCGTACTTCTTCCGCTTGTCGGCGTCGGACAGCACGCCGTGGGCCTCGGAGATCTGCTTGAACATCTCCGCGGCCTGGGCGTTGTTGGGATTGGCGTCCGGGTGGTATTTCTTGGCGAGCCGGCGGTAGGCTTTCTTGATCTCCTCGGGTGTCGCCTTCTCGGAGACGCCGAGGAGCTGATAGAAATCCTTCGAGGCCACTTAGTGCTGGCCTCCCGAGGAGTACACCTGCACCCGGGCGGGCCGGACCAGCGCTCCCTTGAACCGGTAACCCACCTGGAAGGTCGAGGCCACGGTGTGATCCGCCTCCGGGCTGGGAGGAGCCAGCGCCGCTACGGCCTCGTGAAACGCCGGATCGAACGGATG
>DATFGC010000057.1:0-10689 GCA_035249765.1 Gemmatimonadales bacterium
CCTATCCTGGAGCGGGGCATGACCAAGCGGGTTGCGATCAACGGATTCGGGCGGATCGGACGGAATGTGATCCGCGCGGCCATGGCCGGCGGAGCGGACAATCTCGAGTTCGTCGCGGTGAACGATCTCACCGACACCAAGACCCTGGCCCATCTGCTCAAATACGATTCGGTGCACGGACGCTTCGCCGGCACGGTGGAGGCCCGCTCCGACGGGCTGGTGGTGAACGGCGAGACCATGAAGGTCCTCTCCGAAAAGGACCCGGCGGCGCTCCCCTGGAAGGACCTCGGGGTTGACTTCGTGCTGGAGAGCACCGGCCGGTTCACCGACCGGGAAGCCGCGGCCAAGCATCTCGAGGCCGGGGCCCGCAAGGTGATCATCTCGGCCCCGGCCAAGAAGGAAGACATCACCATCGTCTACGGGGTCAATCACACCGCCTACGATCCCGCCAAGCACCATGTCATCTCCAACGCCAGCTGCACCACCAATTGTCTGGTGCCGGTGGTGAAGGTGGTCCGGGAGGCATTCGGCTTCGTGCGCGGGTTCATGACCACGGTGCACTCCTACACCAATGACCAGCAGATTCTCGACCTTCCCCACAAGGACCTGCGGCGGGCCCGGGCGGCCGCGCTCTCCATTATTCCCACCACCACCGGCGCCGCGAAAGCCACCTCCCTGGTGATTCCGGAAGTGAAGGGGAAGATCGACGGCATCGCCCTCCGGGTGCCGACCGCGGATGTCTCCCTGGTGGATCTCACCTGCACGGTCGAGCGTCCCACCACGGTCGAGGAGGTGAACGCCGCCTTCGTGGCCGCCGCCGCCGGGCCGCTTCGGGGGGTGCTCGCGGTGAGCACCGAGCCCCTGGTGAGCATCGACTACGTCGGCAACCTCATGTCGAGCACGGTGGACGCGCTCTCCACCATCGTCCTGGAGGGAACCCTGGTGCACGTGTCGAGCTGGTACGACAACGAGATGGGCTACTCGGCCCGCTGCGTGGACCTGCTCCGGTACCTCGGGTCGCGGGACGGATGAAGCGCACCCTCGCGTCACTGGAGGGGTCGCGCCTCGACGGGCAGCGCGCGCTGGTGCGGGTGGATTTCAACGTCCCGGTGAAGGACGGCCGGGTCAGCGACGACACCCGGATCCGCGCGGCGCTGCCCACCATCACCTACCTGCGCGACAAGGGCGCCCGGGTGGTGCTGCTGTCCCACTTCGGCCGGCCCAAGGGCGGACCGGATCCGAAGTTCTCGCTGAGGCAGGTCGTGCTCCCCTTCGAGAAGCTGCTGGGCTCGCCGATCACCTTCTTCGAGGATCCGGTCTCCGACGGCGCGCCGGCCCAGGGCCGCCGGATGCCGCGGGGCAGCGTCGTGCTGGCCGAGAATACCCGGTTCTTTCCGGGAGAGGAAACCAACGACCCCGCGCTGGCCCGCCGCTTCGCCGCCCTGGGCGATGTCTACGTCAACGACGCCTTCGGCTCGGCCCACCGGGCCCACGCCAGCACCGAAGGGGTGGCCCACCTGGTGAAGCCGGCGGTCTCCGGGTTTCTGATGGAGAAGGAGCTTCGCTACCTCGGCGAGGCGCTGGGAGATCCGAAGCGGCCCTTCGTCGCCGTGCTGGGCGGCGCCAAGGTGAGCGGCAAGATCGACCTGATCGAGGCGCTGCTTCCCAAGGTGGACGAGATCCTGATCGGCGGCGCGATGGCCTGCACCTTCTTCCGCGCGATGGGGCTCTCGGTGGGCCGCTCGCTGGTCGAGGAGGACAAGGTGGAGGTGGCGCGCCAGCTGCTGGAGCGGGCCGGGTCGAAGCTGGTGCTGCCCCGGGGCGGGGTGATCGCGTCGGAGCTCAAGGAGGGAATCACCAGCCTGACCGTGCTGCGGGACCGGATCCCCCACGGGTTCGCGGTGTATGACGTGGACCCCGGCACGGTGCGGGAGTTCACCGACCGGATCGTGCGGGCCGGCACCGTGCTCTGGAACGGTCCGATGGGCGTCTTCGAAACGCCGCCCTTCGACGCCGGAACCCGGGCCGTCGCGCTGGCGCTGGCGGAGGCTACCGCCGCCGGGGCGGTCACCATCGTCGGCGGAGGGGACTCCGCCGCGGCGGTGGTGCAGGCCGGGCTGGCGGACCGGATGACCCACGTCTCCACCGGTGGCGGAGCCGCGCTGGAATTCCTCGAGGGCAAGGTGCTGCCGGGGGTCGCGGCACTCGACGATGCCTGAGCGGCCGGCGACCCTGTTCGCGGCCAACTGGAAAATGCATCTCGGGCCCGCCGAGGCACGGGAGTATGCCGCCAAGTTCCGGGAGGCGTACAGCTTTGCCCGGGACCGGGAGACCTGGTTCTTTCCCAGCGCGGTGAGCCTGGAATCCGCGACCCAGGCGTTTTCGGGCCTGCCGGGAACGCGCACCGGCGCGCAGAACGTGCACTGGGAGCCCAAGGGAGCCTTCACCGGCGCCACCTCGGTGCCGCTCGCCAGGGCGGCCGGCGCCGGCGCCGCGCTGGTAGGACACTCGGAGCGGCGCCATGTCTTCGGAGAGACCGACGAGGAGACCGGCCGCAAGGTCCGCGCGGTGCTGGCGGGCGGCCTGGTGCCGCTCCTCTGCGTGGGCGAAAAGATCGAAGAACGGGAGCGGGGCCAGACCGCAGCGGTGGTGAACCGCCAGCTCAACGCCGGCGTCCGCGGTCTCGCGGCCGAAGAGCTCGATCGGGTGGTGGTGGCCTACGAGCCGGTGTGGGCCATCGGCACCGGCCGAAATGCCACGCCCAGGGACGCGGCTGAAGTCCACGCCGGAATCCGCCGGGCCCTGATGGGACTGGGCGCCGGGGTCACCCGCATTCTGTACGGAGGGTCGGTCAACGCCGGGAACGCCGCCGCCCTGCTGGCGGAGCAGGAGATCGACGGCGTGCTGGTCGGAGGGGCGAGCCTCGACCCCGTGGGGTGGGCGGGGATATGCTCGGTGAGCGGTGAGCGGTGAGCGGTGAGCGGTGAACGGTGAGCGGTGAGCGGTGGCTGACGGCTGACGGCTGATGGCTTCCGTTTGACTCAACTGCGCTCCCCGCCTAAATTTAACGGCTATGTTCTACAATCTTCTCCTCGCACTCCTCATCATCGACGGCCTGATTCTCAGCGCCGTCGTGCTGCTCCAGGCCGGGCAGGGTGGCGGGCTCGCCTCCCTCGGGGGCGGGACCACCGATCTGGTGATGGGCGGACGGCAGGCGGTCACCATTCTTCACAAGGCGAGCTGGATCACCGGCGGCCTGTTCATGGTGCTGGCCCTCCTGCTCTCGATCGCGGCCTCGAGCCGGGCGGTGGGTGATTCCGAGGTACAGCGGAGGCTTCGTCAGCAGGCCCCCGCGCAGCAGTCGGTGCCGGTTGCCCCGCTCCAGACCACGCCCGCGCCGCCGCCCGTTCCGGGAACCACCGGATCGACCGGCTCCCCGGCACCCGCGCCTCCGCCGGCAACGCCCCCGCCGGCCCGGCCGTGAGCGAGGCCTCTCCCGAACGGGGTGATCGGTCAGCCGATCGCCCCGCTTTTGTTTTGCTGGAGGACGGCGCCGTCTTTTCCGGAACCGTTCGCCGGCCGGTGGAGGACCGCTTCGGTGAGGTCGTCTTCACCACCAGCCTCACCGGCTACCAGGAGACCTTCACCGACCCGAGCTACATGGGGCAGATCGTCGTCATGACGGCCCCGATGATCGGGAACTACGGCATCAACACCGAGGACATGGAATCGGGCGAGCCTCAGGTCAGCGGGGTGGTGGTGCGGGAGCTCTCCCGGCACGCCTCGAGCTGGCGCGCTACCGGGGGACTCGCCGAGTGGCTGGACGCCGCCGGGATTCCCGTGATCGAAGGAGTTGATACCCGCCGGCTCACCCGTCACCTCAGATCGCTGGGCGCCATGCGCGGGGTCATCGCGGAGGGAACCGCGCCAACCGAGGTGCTCCAGGCCCGGCTGCTCGCCTCGCCCAGCATGGAAGGACTCGACCTGGCTTCGGCCGCGTCGGTCGATGCGCCATGGAGCGAAGGCAAGAGCGGCTGCCATGTGGTGGCCTACGACTTCGGCATGAAGCGGAACATCGTGCGGATGCTCGCCGCCACCGGGTGCCGGGTCACGGTCGTGCCCGCGGATGCCACTCCAGCGGAAGTCCGCGCCCTGGAGCCCGATGGTCTCTTTCTCTCCAATGGCCCCGGTGATCCGGCGGCCATCGGGTATGCCATCGAGAACATCCGCGAGTTGGCGGGGTCCGGTCTGCCCACCTTCGGCATCTGCCTCGGGAATCAGCTCCTCGGCCTGGCCTTCGGCGGCCGCACGGTGAAGCTGCCCTATGGGCATCGTGGCGGAAATCATCCGGTCAAGGAATTGTCCACCGGACGGGTGCTGATCACCTCCCAAAACCACGGTTTCGCCGTGGAAGGGAGCCCCGAGGGAATACCCGGCGCGCCCGATCTCGAGGTCACTCACCTCAATCTCAACGACGGAACCGTGGAAGGCCTTCGGCACAAAGCACTTCCGGTTTTCGCGGTCCAATACCACCCGGAAGCGGCTCCCGGACCCCACGACGCCTACCCTCATTTTCGCGAATTCCTGGAGCTGATGGGGTCCAGAACCCCTCCCAAGCCCGCAACCTCTTGACAGACAACGGTTAAGCTCCTAGTCTTTGGGGGTGTGGACGCTCTCCCGGTGGGGAGATGGCCAGTCCGGTGACCCTATGGGGGGAGCATGACCAAGGCCGATCTCGTAGAGCAGGTAACCGCCGCGATGGCCCGCACTTCGGGGCCGCTGATTTCCAAGAAAGACTGCGCCAGGGTGGTTGATGCGTTCCTCGATGCGATCAAGGGAGCGCTCAAGGAGCAGCACAACATCGAGGTGCGCGGTTTCGGCACCTTCAAGATCCGGCGCAGGAAGACAAGGATGGCGCGGAATCCTCGGACCGGCGAGCCGGTGGAAGTGGCCGCCCGTCCGGTGCCGGTGTTCAAGCCCAGCAAGGAGTTGCGCGCCCTGGTGGCGGACGAGCCGCACGAGGGGCTCGACGACGACATGGAAAACGATCGGGAGTAAACCCGGGGAACGGGGAAAACACGGGGAACGGGCAAACCTGGGAACGGGGTTTCTCGAGGCGGGACCGGCTTCCGGTTCCGCCGTTTCGTTTTCTGACGGTTCTTCGCGCTTGCCCGAGTGGACCCACCGGCCCATACTCCGGATCCCATGATCACGCCCGCTTCGGTAGCCTCGACAATCCGGGTCCGGCTCTTTGCGAGCTACGCCGAGCGCCTGGGTGGCGAGCTCATCGAAGTTCCCGCCGAGGGCATTCGTACCGTGGCCGACCTGCTGGAGCGACTGCGCGCGCTCCCCAACGGCGCGGTGGTCGGCCCGGCCACACTGGTGGCGGTCAACCTGCGCCACTCGCCTCCCGGCACCGCGGTACGGGCCGGGGACGAAGTCGCCGTGATGCCCCCGCTGGCCGGAGGATAGATGAGCTTCCTCACCCGTCTGCCGATCCAGCTCGACGGTCTCATCGCGGAGGTCGCCGGGCCGGATCGGGGCGGCATCGCGAGCTTCCTCGGGACGGTGCGGGACCATCACCAGGGCCGCGCGGTGCGAGGCCTCGAGTACACCGCCTACGAGCCGATGGCGGAGGAAACCTGCCGGGAGATTCTGCTCGAAGCGGCGGCCCGCTGGCCGGTCCAGGTGACCCTGCGCCACCGGCTCGGCGAGCTCGCCATCGGGGACGTCGCGGTGGCGGTGGTGGCCGCCGGGGGGCACCGGGACGAGGCCTTCGCGGCCTGCCGGTACGTCATCGAGGAGCTGAAGGGACGAGTCCCCGTCTGGAAAAGGGAAACCTTCGTCGACGGGACGGTGGAGTGGGTGAATGCGTCGCAGCAGGCAATAGGCAGTGGGCAATCGGCAATGGGGGAGACGCTTGAGTAGCGCCCATTGCCCATTGCCCATTCCCCATTTCCCCAGCGACGTGTTTCGCCGCCCGCTGGGAAGCCTGCGCCTCTCCGTCACCGACCGCTGCAACATGCGCTGCGGCTACTGCATGCCGGAGGAGAGCTACGTCTGGCTCCCCCGCCAGTCGCTGCTCACCTTCGAGGAGCTGAACCGGGTGGCCGCGGTGTTCATCGGGCTCGGGGCAGGCAAGATCCGGCTCACCGGGGGCGAGCCGCTCCTCCGGCACGATCTCCCGGCGCTGGTCCGGATGCTTGCGGCCCAGCCGGGGCTCCGCGACATGGCGCTCACCACCAATGGCATTCTCCTCGGAGAACAGGCCGGTTCGCTCCACGACGCCGGGCTCCGCCGGGTCACCGTGAGCCTCGATACCCTGCGACCGGAGCGGATGCTCGCCTTCGCCAGGAGCGCGCGGCACCCCGACGTCCTGCGTGGCATCGCCGAGGCGAGCCGGGCCGGCTTCGGGAAGATCAAGCTCAACAGTGTGATCATCCGGGGCTTCAACGATGACGAAATCGTGGAGCTGCTCGAGCATGCCCGGATCCACGACCTGGAGCTCCGCTACATCGAATACATGGATGTGGGTGGAGCGACCCGGTGGCGGATCGACGACGTGGTGACGCGGGCCGAGCTGCTGGACCTGATCGCGCGCCGGTACGGCCCGGTCGAGCCGCTGCACGATCCGGAGAACCCCGCCGCGCCGGCGGAGCGCTTCCGGCTTTCCGACGGGACGGTGTTCGGGGTGATCGCGTCGGTCAGCGCGCCATTCTGCGCCCGGTGCGATCGCAGCCGGGTGACCGCCGACGGCACCTGGTTCACCTGCCTTTATGCCGAGCGGGGCATCGACCTTCGCGAGCCGCTCCGGACCGGCGCCACCGACGCCGAGCTGGCGGACCTGGTGGCCCGGGCCTGGAGATTCCGCGACGACCGGGGGGCCGAGCGGCGGCTGGCCGAGCCGGCGCGGGGCGCGTTGTACCAGATCGACGGCCTGCGGGCCGATCCGCGGCGGGAAATGCACACCCGGGGAGGCTGAGCGCCGTGCACATCGCGCTGATCGAGCCGAAGATTCCGCCCAATACCGGCAACATCGCCCGGCTCTGCGCGGCCACCGACACCTGTCTCCATCTGATCGAGCCGCTGGGATTTTCCCTGTCCGACGCCGAGCTCAAGCGGGCCGGGCTCGACTACTGGGACGCGGTGGACTACTGGCTGCATCCGGGGTGGCGCGCCTTCCGGGAAGCCATCGCGCGGGACCGCTGCCTGTACTTCTCGGCCCGCGCGGCGCGCCCCCTCTCCGAAGCCCGGTTCCGCGGCAACAGCGTCCTGGTCTTCGGCAACGAGACCGACGGGATGCCGGACCGCATTCTCGACAAGCATCCTGAAGAGTGCTTCACGATTCCGATGCAGAGCGGCAAGGTGCGCAGCCTCAATCTGGCCACCGCGGTCGGCATCGTGCTCTATCAGGCGCTGGAGCAGCTGGGGCAGACCGAGGCGGCGGCCAAGGCCGGCGAGCTTGCCGGGAACGGGGAGAAGAGCAAGCCCGCGCCCCGGCGGCGGGGGCGGCCCCGCCGCGGGTCCGCCTGACTGGGCCCGCACGATCCGCTAGATTCTCCGCTGACTTTCGACCGCCAACCAGAGAACAACGCATGCTGAACCAGATCACCGTCGTCGGCGCGGGGAATGTCGGCGCCACCGCCGCTCAGCGACTGGCCGAGAAGAACCTGGCCCGCATCGTGCTGATGGTCGACGTCGCCGAAGGCATCCCCCAGGGCAAGGCGCTCGACCAGTGGCAGTCCGGCCCGGTCGAGGGCTACGACACCCGGGTCCTGGGCGCGAACGACTACAGCCAGGCCGCCGGCTCCGAAGTGTTCGTGGTCACTGCCGGCATCGCCCGGAAGCCGGGGATGAGCCGGGACGACCTGGTCAAGACCAACGCCGGCATCGTGCAATCGGTCTCGAAGGAGATCGCCCGGGTGGCCCCGCAGGCCATCATTATCGTGGTGTCCAATCCGCTCGATGTGATGTGCTACGTCGCCATGAAAGCCAGCGGCTTTCCCCGGGAGCGGGTCCTCGGAATGGCGGGAGTGCTCGACACGGCCCGCTACCGGATGTTTCTGGCCGAAGCGATGGATGTTTCGGTCGAGGACATCCAGGCGATGGTGCTGGGCGGCCACGGGGACACCATGGTCCCGCTGATCTCCTACACCGTGGTTTCGGGGATTCCGGTCACCCAGCTGCTCGCCAAGGACAAGCTGGACGCCATTGTGACCCGGACCCGGAACGGCGGCGCGGAGATCGTGGCCCATCTCAAGACCGGCTCGGCCTACTATGCTCCCAGCGCGGCGGCGGTGCAGATGGTCGAGGCCATCGCACTCGACAAGAAGCGGATCCTCCCCTGCGCCGCCTGGCTCACCGGGGAGTACGGGCTCACCGGGATGTTCTGCGGGGTGCCCTGCAAGCTGGGCCGGAACGGCCTGGAGCAGATCATCGAAGTCGCGCTGACCGACGGAGAGAAGCGGGACCTTCACGCATCCGCGGAAGCGGTACGGAGCATTCAGGCCGGCCTGTCGGTCTGATGATGGGATGGATCGGTGGCTTCTACCGCTCCACGATCGGCCGCAAGATCGTCATGGCGGTGTCGGGGATCGTGCTGGTGGTCTACGTAATCGGCCACATGACCGGAAACCTGCTCGCCTTCCAGGGGCAGGCCCGGCTGGACGCCTACGCCCACTTTCTGCAGAGCTCCGCCCCGCTGCTGTGGACGCTGCGGACCGTGCTGCTCCTGGCAACGATTCTCCACGTCCATAGCGCCTTCTCGCTCACCCGCGAGGCCCGGGCGGCGCGGCCCGTAGGATATGCCCGGCGCGAGGTGCTGAGCTCGACGGTGGGCTCGCGCACCATGGGCTGGGGCGGGGTGCTGCTCCTGGTGTTCATCGTCTACCACATCCTCCACTTCACCTCCGGCACGGTGCACCCTGATTTCGTGCGGGGCCAGGTCTATGACAATCTGGTCACCGGCCTGAGTGTGCCCGCCGTGGCGGTGTTCTATCTCCTCGCGATGCTCGCGCTGGCGCTCCACCTGAGTCACGGGGTGTGGAGTCTCTTCCAGACCCTGGGGGTGAGTCATCCCCGCCTGGAGCGGGGCCGGCGGGGACTGGCGATCGTGCTCGCCATCGTGGTCCCGGCCGGATTCGCCGCGATCCCGCTGGCCGTCCTGCTGGGCTGGCTCCGGTAACCCGATGGAGCTCAATGCGCGCATCCCGGCCGGCCCCCTGGAGAAGAAATGGGACCTTCACCGCTTCGAGATGCGGCTGGTGAATCCCGCCAACAAGCGGAAACAGACGATTCTCGTGGTCGGATCGGGCCTGGCCGGCGCGTCCGCCGCCGCGACCCTGGGCGAGCTGGGATACCAGGTCCGCTGCTATTGTTTCCAGGATTCTCCCCGCCGGGCCCACAGCATCGCGGCCCAGGGCGGGATCAACGCCGCCAAGAACTATCAGAACGACGGCGACAGCGTGGACCGTTTGTTTTACGACACCATCAAGGGCGGCGACTTCCGCGCCCGCGAGGCCAACGTGTACCGGCTCGCGCAGGTGAGCCTCAACATCATCGACCAGTGCGTGGCCCAGGGCGTGCCGTTCGCCCGGGAATACGGCGGGCTGCTGGCCAACCGCTCCTTCGGCGGGGCCCAGGTCTCCCGGACCTTCTACGCCCGGGGCCAGACCGGTCAGCAGCTCCTGCTGGGCGCTTACCAGGCGCTGGAGCGGCAGATCGGCGCGGGAACCGTGAAGATGTATCCCCGGACCGAAATGCTCGATCTGGTGGTGGTGGACGGCCAGGCGCGCGGCATCGTGGTGCGCAACCTGGTGGACGGAGCCATCGAGACCCATCTGGGCGACGCGGTGCTGCTGGCCACCGGCGGATACGGCAACGCCTTCTACCTCTCGACCAACGCGAAGGGCTGCAACGTCACCGCCACCTTCCGGGCCTGGAAGCACGGGGCGGCGTTCGCCAATCCCTGTTACACCCAGATCCATCCGACCTGCATCCCGGTGAGCGGGGAGTATCAGTCCAAGCTCACCCTGATGAGCGAATCGCTCCGCAACGACGGCCGGGTCTGGGTTCCCCGGCGGGCGGGAGACAAGCGGGCGCCGGGAGACATTCCCGAGGCGGAGCGGGACTACTACCTGGAGCGGAAGTATCCCAGCTTCGGCAACCTGTCGCCCCGGGACATCGCCTCCCGGGCCGCCAAGGAGGTGTGCGACGAGGGGCGCGGGGTGGGCGAGACCGGGCTCGGGGTGTATCTCGATTTTGCCGACGCGATCCGGCGGCTGGGCGAGGTCACCATCCGGGAGCGCTACGGCAACCTGTTCGAGATGTATCAGCGGATCACGGCCGAGGATCCCTACCGGGTGCCGATGCGGATTTTCCCGGCGGTGCACTACACGATGGGCGGGCTGTGGGTGGACTACAACCTCATGAGCACCCTCCCCGGGCTGTTCGTGCTGGGGGAAGCCAACTTTTCGGATCATGGCGCCAACCGCCTGGGGGCCAGCGCCCTGATGCAGGGCCTGGCCGACGGGTACTTCATCATTCCCTACACGCTGGGCGACTACCTCGCCACCGCCAAGCCGGCCCCGGTGGATCCGGGTCGCGCCGAGGTCCGGGCCGTCGAGGCGGCGGTGCGGGGGCGGGTGGCGCGGCTGTTGGCGGTGAACGGCGCCCGCACGGTCGACGATT
>DATFGC010000058.1:0-9370 GCA_035249765.1 Gemmatimonadales bacterium
CTCCCTGTGGAGAACCGGTGAGCCGATCCTCTCGCAATCGCTACAGCGCGTGCACCTCCGCGAGGAGATCCGTGACGCTGGCCTTCGCGTCGCCGAACAGCATCGTGGTCTTGGGGTCGAGGTAGAGCTCGTTGTCGATGCCCGCGAACCCCGGGCTCAGCGAGCGCTTCATGACGATGACGCTGGCGGCCTTGTCCACGTCGAGGATCGGCATTCCGTAGATCGGGCTGGACGGGTCGCTCCGGGCCGCCGGATTCACCACGTCGTTGGCGCCGATCACCAGCGCCACGTCGGCCCGCTCGAAGTCGCCGTTCACCTCCTCCATGTCGAAGAGCCGGTCGTAGGGCACGTTCGCTTCGGCCAGCAGGACGTTCATGTGGCCCGGCATCCGTCCCGCCACCGGATGGATGGCGTACTTGACCTCGACTCCGCGCCGCTCCAGCTGATCGGTGAGTTCCCGCAGGGTGTGCTGAGCCTGGGCGACCGCGAGCCCGTACCCGGGGACTACGATCACCAGGCCGGCGTAGGCCAGCCGTACCGCCGCGTCTTCCGGGGTGATCTCCTTCATCTCGCCCCCGCCCACCGCCTTGGCGGAGGCGGTGCCGGGCGCCCCGAAGGCCCCGAACAGCACGTTGGCGAAGGATCGGTTCATCGCCTTGCACATCAGGATCGAGAGCAGCAGGCCCGAGGTGCCGTCGAGAGCGCCCACGATGATGAGCAGGTTGTTGTCGAGGGCGAAGCCCATCGCCGAAGCGGAGAGTCCGGCGTAGGCGTTGAGCAGCGAGATCACCACCGGCATGTCCGCCCCGCCGATGGGGAGCACCATCAGGATGCCCAGCAGGCCCCCCAGGATCGCCATGGTCCAGAAGGCCCACCCGAGCGACGGGTTGGCCGCGGCCACCACCAGGAGGGCCAGGGCAACCGCGGCCAGGATCAGATTCCCCACGTTCTGGAGCGGCCAGGTGACCGGTCGCCCCGGAAGAATCTCCTGGAGCTTTCCGAACGCCATCACGCTCCCGGTCACGGTGAGGGTGCCCAGGAGCACTTCGAACCCGAGCGCCGCCATGGTGCCGGGCGAGGCGGCGGTGCCGAGGTGGAGGAACTCGTTCATCCCGACCAGGGTGGCGGCGACCGCGCCGGCCGCGTGGGAGAGCGCCACCCACTGGGGCATCGCGGTCATGGGGACCGAGATGAAGAGGGGCCGGCCGATGACCACCCCGATGAAGCTCCCGATCAGAAGCCCCGCGATGATCCAGTCGTACCGGACGATGTCGGCGTGCAGCAGGGTGCCCACCACGGCGAGCAGCATCCCCGCGGAGGCGAGCGCCATCCCCCCCCGGGCCTTCTCGGGGCCGGAGAGCCCCCGCAGTCCCAGGATGAAAAAGACCGAGCTGACCAGATAGATGGACTGGATGACCAGCTCGCGGGCCGGAAGCGCTCCGTTCACGACTGCTTCCGGGTATCCCGGCGGAACATCTTGAGCATCCGGTCGGTGATCAGGAAGCCGCCCACCACGTTCACGGTGGCACAGATGACCGCGATGAAGCCGAGGATGTTGCTGAGCCGGCCGTGATCGGCGCCCGCCGCGACCAGGGAGCCCACCAGCGAGATGCCGGTGATCGCATTGGCCGCCGACATCAGCGGGGTGTGCAGCAGCGGGGGGACCCGGCTGATCACCTGGTATCCCACGATGCCCGCCAGGACGAAGACGTAGATCTGGATGACGATGGTGAGACTCATGCTAGGTCCTGGATGCTGGTTGCTGAGGGTTGGGGTTTGGGGATTGGGGGTTGGGGATACTGCCTCCGTGGGCGAGCAGCATCGGTCCGGCAATCGGATCGTCGGGCGAAATGGCCAGTGTTCCGTCCTTGGCCAGATACTCCAGCAGATTCTGGATATTCCGGCTGAACATCACGCTGGCGTGCTGGGCGATCTGGCTGGGGAGATTGAGCGGCCCCAGGATGGTGACGCCATGGGTCACCACGGTTTCTCCGGGACGGGAGAGCTCGCAGTTGCCTCCCGACTCGACCGCGCAATCCACGATCACCGAGCCGGGTCGCATGGAGGCCACCATCGCCGCGGTGATCAGCCGGGGCGCCGGCTTGCCGGGGATCGCGGCGGTGGTGATCACCAGGTCCATCGCGGGGAGATGCGCCCCTACCGCCGCCAGCACCCTGGCCTGCTGATCCTGGGCCAGCTCGCGGGCGTATCCGCCGCCGGCTTCGCCGGCGACTTCGCCGGCTTCGACGAAGCTGGCGCCCAGGCTCTGCACCTGCTCCTTCACCACCGGACGGACGTCGAACGCGCTCACCACCGCTCCGAGGCGGCGGGCGGTGGCGATGGCCTGGAGTCCGGCGACTCCGGCTCCGAGCACGAATGCCTTCCCCGGTGGGATGGTCCCGGCCGCAGTGGTGAGCATCGGAAGGAGCCGGGCACAGTGGCTGGCGCCGAGCAGCACCGCCTGGTAACCCGCGACCGTGGCCTGGGAAGAGAGCACGTCCATGGTCTGGGCCTTGGTGGTCCGGGGCACCAGCTCCATGGCCAGCACACTCACCCCGCGAGCGGCGGCGGCGGCCAGGAATTCTCCCGCCGTCGCCGGCTGGATCAGCGCAACCACCGCCGAGCCGGGGCGCAGCTGGGCGAGATCGGCGGCCGGGGGACGCTGCACCCCGAGCGCCACCTCGCATTCCAAGAGCAGCGCCGCGCGCGACCCTGCGACGGTGGCCCCTGCTGCCACATACTCCGGATCGGGAAAGCCGGCGCCCTCCCCGGCTTCCGCCTCCACCGACACGGCGTGCCCCGCCGCGACCAGGCGCCTGGCCGAGGCCGGCACCAGGGACACACGATGCTCGTGCGGGGTGGACTCCCGAAGTACGGCGATGCGCATGGCTGTGAAGTCAGGGGCTAGGGACCAGGAGCTAGGGACTAGAGAACCGGAAACCAGCAACCAGTATCCAGAAACCAGGTTCCAGCCTGTCCCGGCGACCGTCGAAAGTATACAATCCGCCGATGCCCGCACAGGTCCGAGTCTACGCGCCCGGCTCCATCGGCAATCTGGGGCCGGGGTTGGACATCCTCGGCCTAGCGATCGACGGCGCGGGTGACATTGTCACCGCGGAGCGGGGCGCCCCGGGAGTGGTCATCGAGGAGCCGGGCCATCCCGCGCTGCCCCGCGATCCTACCCGGCATAGCAGCGGGATCGCCGCACTGGCGGTGCTCCGGATGGCGGGGGCGGGATTCGGAATTCGGCTCTGGCTGGAGAAAGGACTCCCGCTCGCCGGCGGACAGGGAGGAAGTGCAGCATCCGCGGTGGCCGGTGCGGTTGCGGCCACTCTCCTCCTCGAAGCTCCTCTGCCCCAGCCGGCACTCCTCCAGGCGGCCCTGGAAGCGGAGACGGTGGTCGCCGGTCCCCATGCCGACAACATCGCGGCGATTCTGCTGGGCGGACTGGTGCTGATCCGTGCCACCCAGCCGCTCGAAGTGGTGCGTCTCCCCGTGCCGGCCGGGCTTTCCCTGGTGCTGGCCAAGCCGGACCGTTCGCTGAGCACCCGGGAAGGAAGAGCCCTGTTGCCGGAGATGGTCACCCGCGAGATCGCGCTGCACCAGGCGGCCCAGGTTGCCGCGATCGTCGCCGCCGCGGCCAGCGGCGACCTGGCCCTCCTCGGCAGAGCGATCGACGACCGGATCGCCGAGCCGGCCCGCGCCCCGGCGCTGCCCGGCTTCCTGGCCGCCAAGGCCGCGGCGCTCGAGGCCGGGGCGCTGGGCTGCTCGATCTCGGGAAGCGGACCCACTGCCTTCGCGGTGGTGACCGACGAGACCGCGGGACGCCGGGTCGCCCGGGCCATGGCCGAGGCCTATCGCACGGCCGGCATCGAGTGCACCACCAGGCTGGTCCATCCCGACCTCGAGGGAGCCCGGGCGCTGTGAAATTCTCGGTCGATCGGCCGGCGTGCTGGCAGCAGTGTGGAGCCTGCGGCGAAGAGACCGTGGACAATGACTCCGCTATCCGTTGCCGCAAATGCGGAGGACTGCTGGCGGTCCGCCATCGCCCGCCCGGTCTCGCGGGCCACGATCTCCAGGCGCTCTTCGACGCCCGTACCCCCGATTCCTGGGGCTCCGGGGTCTGGCGGTTCGGTGAGATCATCATGCCCGGGGCCGGTCCCGAGCCGGTGAGTTACCCGGAAGGCCACACCCCGGTGCTCTACCGGGAGGCGGTGGCGCGGTGGGCCGGTGTGCCCGACCTGCTGCTCAAGCACGAGGGTCAGAATCCCACCGGGTCGTTCAAGGATCGGGGCATGACCGTGGGCATGACCCAGGCCCGCCGGGTCGGAGCCCGGGGCGTGGTGTGCGCATCCACCGGCAACACCTCGGCGTCGCTGGCGGCCTACGCGGCGCTGGCGGGGATCCCGGCTTTCGTCCTGGTGCCCGAGGGTCAGGTGGCGCTGGGGAAGCTGGCCCAGAGCATCGGGTACGGTGCCCGGGTGCTCGCGGTGCGGGGAGACTTCGACGCCTGCCTTTCCCTGGTAGAGCGCGCCAGCGAGGCGCTGGGACTCTACCTGCTCAACAGCGTCAACCCCTGGCGGCTCGAAGGGCAGAAGACCATCGTGCTGGAGATGCTCCAGCAGCTCGCCTGGGATCCGCCCGAATGGATCGCCCTCCCGGGAGGCAACCTGGGCAACACTTCGGCCTTCGGCAAAGCCCTGGAGGAGGCGGTCGAGTGGGGCCTGCTCGCCCGGGTACCTCGACTGCTGGTAGTTCAGGCCCAAGGCGCCTCGCCCTTCGCGCAAGGGTTTGCAGCCGGCTTCCGGGAGCGGGTCCGGGTCCCCGCCAGAACCGTCGCCACGGCCATCAAGATCGGAGACCCGGCCTCCTGGGACCGCGCGGTACGGGCTGTGCGGTTCACCCGCGGCGTCGTGCTGAGCGTGCCCGACGAGGAAATCCTCGAGGCGAAGCGAGTCATCGACCGGGCTGGGGTGGGTTGCGAACCCGCCAGCGCGGCGAGTCTGGCCGGGGTGCGCCGCCACGCCGCCTCGGGCGCCGTGGCGCCGGGGGACCGGGTAGTGGCGATTCTGACCGGGCACATGCTCAAGGACCCGGAGATCCTGACCGGCAGTGAACCCGGGGACCCGGCTCGGCTCAGCACCATTGAGCCGACCCTTCGGGCGCTGGAGGAAGCCATGGAGTCCAACTCAAACCGGGATATATTGCTCCGATGATGTACCTCGGGCCCGACACCGCCATGCCGCTGGCGTCCGCCTTCGCGGCGATCGTCGGCATAGCCGTGCTCTTCTGGCACAAGACCGTCGCCGCCGCCAAGGGAGTTGCCCGGTTCCTGGGCAGGCAGGTCTCCCGCCTGACCCAGCGGCACTAGACCCTCGTGGGGCGTGCTCGCCGCGTCCTGGTCCTGGGCCTGGACGGTCTTTCCCCTGATCTGGCCGAACCGATGCTGGCGCGGGGAGCCCTCCCCGCAATGGCGAGGATCCAGGCCGCCGGAGGGTACGGAAGGGTCGCCACCACCTTTCCTGCCCAGACCCCGGTGGCATGGTCCAGCTTCACAACCGGAACCAATCCCGGTGGGCACGGAATCTTCGACTTCCTGCGTCGGGATCCAACGACCTATCTCCCCGATCTGTCGCTCAACCGCTACGAACAGAAAAACGCCTTTGTCCCCCCCAAGGCGGTGAACCTGCGGGGCGGCGTCCCGCTCTGGGACCTGCTGGCCCAGGCCGGGATTCCTTCCACGGTGTTGCGCTGCCCCTGCACCTATCCAGCCGAGAAGATGAAGGGGCGGCTGCTGGCGGGAATGGGGGTGCCCGATCTGCGAGGCGGGCTGGGGACTCCCACCTGGTACACCACCGAGCCGGGGGTCGCCGCGGGGGAGAGTGAGCGGGTCACCCAGATCACCCTCACGGGGACCAGTGCGACGGTGCCCCTGGTGGGCCCCAGACTGCCGCGAGGGGGTGACGCGGCGATCGACCTGGCCCTCACGCTCGACCCCGACCGGACCCGGGTCACCATTCGGGCCGGCGGGAGCTCGGTCGAGGTTCGCCGGGGCGAATGGAGCGGCTGGCTCAAGGTCAAGTTCAAGCTGGGCATGCTTCAGAGCGTGGCCGGGGCGGTGCGGTTTTTTCTGCCGGCCGGGGGAAGCGGCTTCGCGCTCTACGCTTCGCCGGTCAACTTTACCGCCGATGCTCCGCCCTTTCCGATCAGCGCGCCATGGGACTACGCCGGCGAGCTGGAGAAGGTGGTGGGGACCTACTACACCACCGGCATGGTGGAGGACCACACCGGCGTGGTGAACGGCCGGATCGACGAGGAGGCCTTCCTCACCCAGTGCGACCTGGTGATGCGGGAACGGGAGGCGATGCTGGAGCACGAGCTGACCCGGTTCAGCGAAGGATTTCTCTTCTGCCTCTTCGACACCCCGGACCGGCTCCAGCATCTTTTCTGGCGGTTCCGGGAGCCCGACCATCCGGCCAATCGCCCCGGCGACGCGGGCCGGTTCGCGAATACCATCGAGGAGCACTACCGCCGCTGCGACGCCGTGGTGGAGCGGGTGCTGGCCCGCGCCGACGAGGAGACCCTGGTGATCGTGATGAGCGATCACGGCTTCACCAGCTTCCGGCGCGGGGTGCACCTCAACGGATGGCTCAGGGAACGGGGGCTCCTCACCCTCAAGCACGGGGTCGAACCCGCCGAGGCGGGAGAGTTTTTCCGGGAGGTAGACTGGAGCCGGACCAAAGCGTACGCGCTCGGGCTCGGAGGGATTTACCTCAACCGCCGGCTTCGCGAGGGTGAAGGGATTCTTTCGGCCGAGGACGCCGACGACACCGCGGCGGAAATCCAGGCCGCGCTTCCGGGGCTCCGGGATCCGGCGACCGGGGGACTGCCGGTGCGCGGGGTGCGCCGCAAGGAGGAGATCTACACCGGCCCCTTTGCCGCCGAAGCTCCCGACCTGCTGGCGCTGTTCGAGCGGGGATACCGGGCGTCCTGGAGCACCGGGCTGGGAGGCATCGGGAACGGCGTCCTGGAGGACAACACCCGGCGCTGGGGCGGCGACCACATCGTCGATCCGGTACTGGTTCCCGGGGTGCTGCTCATGAATCGCCCCTTTCGCACCGCGAGTCCCCGCCTGGTCGACCTCGCGCCCACGATCCTCACGGCTTTCGGGGTGCCGCGGGGCGCCAACATGGAAGGGGACGATCTCCTGTCATGAAGCTCCTGGTCATCGGGCTCGACTGCGCGGCGCCGGAGCTGCTGCTGGGCGACGAGCGCCTGGTCAACCTTCGCCGGCTGATGGCCGCCGGCGCCTACGGCCGGCTGGAAAGCGTGATCCCCCCGATCACGGTACCGGCCTGGATGTGCATGGCCACCAGCCAGGACCCCGGCACCCTGGGGGTCTATGGATTCCGCAACCGTAGCGACCACAGCTACGCCGGGTTAGGCATCGCCAATTCCCGCTCCATCCAGGAGCTGGCGATCTGGGACCAGCTGGCCCGGGAGGGCAGGCGCTCGGTGATCATCGGGGTGCCGCCCTCCTTCCCGCCCCGCAGGGTGAACGGGATCTGCGTGGGCTGCTTCCTCACCCCCAGCACCGCCACCGACGATTACACCTGGCCGGTCTCGGTCAAGGCGGAGATCGCCTCGCTGGTGGGCGAGTATGAGGTGGACGTCAAGGGATTCCGCACCGACCAGAAGGCCTGGCTCCGGGAGTCGGTGTTCCGGATGAGCCGGAAGCTGTTCCAGGTGGTGCGGCATTACCTGGCCGGCACCGACTGGGACTATTTCCAGTTCGTGGACATCGGGCTCGACCGGGTCCACCACGGATTCTGGCGCTACCACGACCCCGAGCACGTGCTGCATGAGCCGGGGAGCGAATTCGAGAACGTCATCCGGGACTACTACCTCCACCTCGACCAGGAAATCGGCCGGCTGCTGGAAGCCCTGGACGACGAAACGGTGGTGCTGGTGACCTCGGACCATGGCGCCAGGCGGCTGGACGGCGGCTTCTGCGTCAACGAATGGCTGGTGCGGGAGAAGCTGCTGGCGCTCAACGAGTATCCCAAGTCGGTAACCCCCTTCGGCAAGCTGTCGGTGGACTGGGGCAAGACCCGGGTATGGAGCGAGGGCGGCTACTACGCGCGGGTGTTCTTCAACGTCCAGGGGCGGGAGCCCGAGGGCACCATCCCGGCCGCCGGGTACGAGAGCTTCCGGGACGAGATGAAGGCCCGCCTCGAGGCCACTATCCCGGGGACCCTGGTGTTCAAGCCGGAGGAGATCTATCGCACGGTGCGGAACGTGGCGCCCGACCTGATCGTGCACTTCGGCGGGCTGTCCTACCGCTCGGTGGGCGGGGTCGGGTATCCGGAACTGATCGTGGTGGAGAACGACACCGGCCCGGACGACTGCAACCACGCCCAGTTCGGGTCATTCATTTTAGCGGGGCCGCGCTTTCCCGCGGTGGGCGAGCTGTCGGGGGTCAGGCTGCTCGACATCGCGCCGACCCTGCTCGAGCTGGGTGGTTACGACGTGCCCTCATCCATGCAGGGGCGCTCGCTGGCCGGGGGAACCAGGGCCGTGGAAGGGCTGAGCGAGGACGGGGAGCGGATAATTCGGGACCGGCTCAGCGGGCTGGGGTACTTGGGGTGAGCGGTGAGCGGTGAGCGGTGAGCGGGACCTGCCCGCGAGGATGTTCCCGCCCACTGCTCACCGCTTACCGCTTACTTCTCTCCGGAGATTCGTTTCACCGCGTCAGCCAGCTCCGTGTACGCCATCGGATCCACCTCCCGGAAGGGCGCCATCACGTGAGCGATCTTGCCCGCCGGATCGATGATGAACAGGGTCCGGTTGTCGAGCACCATGCCGTTGGGCAGGGCCCGGATCGACCCGTACTTGGTTCCCACCACCGCTCCCACGTCGCTCAGGAAGGTGACGGGATACTTCCCTTCCCTGGCCCAGGCCGCCAGCATCGTGTCGGGGTCGACGCTGATGGCAAATACCTTGACCTTGCTGGTGTCGCCGAACAGCTGCGCGTACTGATCACGGTACGCGTCCATTTGGACGGTTCAGCCCTTGGTCCGGGCCCTGAAGAAAAAGGCCAGTACCACGGTTTTGCCGCGGTAGTCGCTCAACTTGACCGGCGCGCTGCTCACCCCGGCCATGGTCGCGGCCTGCAGGGTGAAATCGGGTGCTTCCGTGCCCACCGCGAGCGGCGTCGGCGGGGGAGGAGCCGGCTGCTGCGCGGCCAGCGGCGCTCCCATCAGCGCCAGCGCCGCCACGGTTGCTCGTCTGCCCAAGTGCTGCATGGTCCCTCCCGGTAGACTGCCTGCTGCCTGTTGCCGGTTGCCTGTTGCCTGCCTACTGCCCTTTG
>DATFGC010000059.1:0-8328 GCA_035249765.1 Gemmatimonadales bacterium
TGGCTCGACCAGGTGGGCGGCCCCAGCGGCACCCCGGATACCACCGCCGCGGCCGCCACGCCAGGCAGGGCCCGGGTTTCCCGCTCCAGCTCCCGGTAGAATGCCAGTACCTTGTAGGTGCTGTCGTAGCGGATCCCGGGAAGACTCACACTCACCGCGAGCACGTTGTCACCGTCGAATCCCGGATCCACCCGCTGGAGCCGGAGATAGCTCCGGACCAGGAGTCCGGCGCCCAGGGTGAGGGCCAGCGCCAGCGCCACCTGGGTCACCAGCAGCGCCTCGCCCCAGCGCCGGGCCCGCACCGTGCCGCTGGCGCTGCGTCCCTCGTCCCGCAGCACATCGGCCGGCACCCGCCGCATCGTCCACACCGTGGGCGCGATCCCGAAGATCACCGCCGCCATCAGCGTCGCCGTGAAGGCGTAGCCCACCACGGTCCAGCTCATCGTGATATCGCGCACCGGAAGCATCCCGGCGGGCTGGAGCGCGCCGAGCACCCGGGTACCCCACCAGCCCAGGGCGACTCCCGCAGCCCCGCCTAACCCGGCGAACACGCCACTCTCCGCCAGCGCCTGGCGGAACAGCCGCCCCCGCCCCGCCCCCAGCGCCAGCCGGACCGCCGCCTCCCGCTCCCGTCCCGCGGCGCGGACCAGGAGCAAGTTGGCGACGTTGGCGCAGGCGATCAGCAGGAGCACCGCGACCCCGCCGAACATCACCAGCAGCGGGAGCTTGGTTTTGCCGACCAGGAATTCATGGAGCGGCGTGAGCCCTGCACCCATCCGGGTGTTGGTGGCGGGATATTCCTGCTGGAGCCGGGCCACGACCGTCTGGAGCTCCGCGTTGGCGGCTTCGGGGGTGACGCCGGGCTTGAGCCGCGCGACCGGCTTGATCCAGTGGGCTCGGCGGAAGAAGACCTGGGCGCGATTGGTGGGATTCCACCGCATCGGGAGCCAGACGTCAGGGTCCACCCCCGGATACGCGAACCTCGGTGAGAGCACTCCGACCACCTCGACCGGGCGCCCACCCAGCTCGACCGTCTTGCCGATCAGCCCCCGGTCGGCGCCGAATACGGTGCGCCAGGTCCGATGGCTCAGCACCACGGTGCGGGGGCTGGGATCCCAGGTCTCCTCCTCGCGGAACAGCCGGCCCAGCGCGGGGGTCACTCCCAGCACGCTGAAGAAGTTCCCGGTCACCTGCTGGGAGGCGAGCATCCGGGGCTCGCCGAACCCGGTGAGGGTGATGGTGCCGGGGAAGCTGGGATAGCCGGCCACATCGGCAAAGGCGCCGACCTGCTCCCGCCAGTCGAACATGTTGGCCGGGGCGGCGTCCTGCTGATACCACTTGAAGTCGGGGTTTTCCTCCCAGAGCATCACCAGCCGGTCGGGATCGGCAAAGGGGAGCGGGCGGAGCATGACCGCGCTCACCGCCGAGAAGATCGCGGTGTTGGCACCGATCGCGAGGGCGAGGGTGAGCACCGCGGCGCCGGTGAGCGCCGGGCTCCGCGAGAGGGTACGTACGGCATAGCGCAAATCGGCTGCCAGATCCCCAAGCCATTCGTGCAGCTGCATGCGGCGCTCCCGGTGTTCGGCGGATCGGTGCAGCCGGCGGCTGGCGCCGGGGAGATCGACGCCGAGCCGGCCCAGCGCCTGCTCCCGCGCGGCCTCGGCGGTCATCCCCTGGGCCATCAGGTGATGGATCTGCTCGTCGAGCACCGCGGCGAGCTCCTCGTCGGCTTCGGCGCCGGCGAGCCCGGGACGGTGGACCTCGAGCTCGAAGTGCCGGCGCGGCTTCAGGTCATCCCCGGTCATCGGGCATCCAGCAGGGCACGGAGCGCCGCGACCGAGCTCCGGATCGAGGCGGCTTCGCTCCTGAGCTCGGCCCGTCCTGTCGAGGTCAGGCTGTAGTAGCGGGCCTTGCGGTTGTTCTCGGTGATCCCCCAGGCGGCGCTCAGCAGCCGGCGCTCCTCCAGCCGGTGCAGGGCCTGGAGCAGCGCGGCGGACTCGATCACGAACTCGCCCCGCGAGCCGGCTTCGATCCAGCGGATGATCTCGAAGCCGTGCCTCGGCCCGAAGGAGAGGGCCTTGAGGACCAGGACGTCGAGAGTGCCTTTTAGTAAGGCCATGGGGTTGGGGGTTGGGGGTTGGGGGTTCAGGGGACTTCCCCAAGTTACTATCATAAGACGCTAGGTGGTCTGAAATGGTTGCACGGGGTCACGCCGAGCGGCCATCTCCCCCTTGATATCGGCCCCTTCTCCTTCGCTTCGCTCAGGACGGAGGCTGCGCTCAGGGTGACAACGGCGCCAAATTCGGTATTCTTGGAGCAACCACCCCAAAAGGCCCGACAGGATGTCTACCGTTCGTACCGTCCAACAACCGGCCGCCCGGCAACAGCCTTCGGTGCGCGGCGACTGGAAGGACTTCGTCATTCCGGCGGCCGCGCCGTACTACAAGGAGCCGCTGGTGCTGGTCGAGGCCAGCGGCTCGATGGTGACCGACGCGGAGGGGCGGGAGTATCTCGACTTCTTCTGCGGCATCCTCACCACCGCCATCGGCCACTGTCACCCCGACGTGGTGGACCGGGTTCGCGACCAGGTGGGCCGGCTGGGCCACACCTCGACGCTCTATTTGAGCGAGCCCCAGGTGAATGCCGCCCGCCGCCTGGCCGGGATCGCCCCCGGCACCCTGCGCAAGACCTTCTTCACCAACAGCGGCACCGAGGCGGTGGAGACGGCGATCATGCTGGCCCGGATGTACACCGGCCGGGACGAGATCATCGCGCTTCGCTACGGCTACTCGGGCCGCTCGGCCCTCGGGACCACCCTCACCGCGATGAGCGGGTGGACCCCGCTGGGCGCCCAGGTGCCCTGGGTCAAGCACGCGCTGTCGCCCTATTGCTACCGCTGCGCCTTCGGCCCGCCCCACGATGAGTGCGCCGAGCGCTATGCCCGGGACGTGGAGGAGGTGATCGCCACCACCACCAGCGGCAAGCCGGCCGCCTTCTTCGCCGAAACCATCCAGGGGGCCGGCGGATACATCGTGCCGCCCCCGGGCTACTTCCAGCGGGTGGCCGAGATCGTGCGCAAGGCGGGCGGGCTGTTCATTTCGGACGAAGTGCAGACCGGATTCGGGCGGACCGGGGACAAGTGGTTCGGGATCGAGCATTGGGGGGTCGAGCCCGACATCATGGTCATGGCCAAGGCGGTGGCCTCGGGATTCCCGGTCGGGGCTACCATCGCGCGGAGCGAGATCGCCGACGCCTGGAAGGGCAAGACCATCTCCACCTTCGGCGGCAACCCGGTGAGCATGACGGCGATGGACGCGACCCTGGAGGTGATGGAGCGGGAGCACGTTCCCGCCCGCGCCGCCGAGCGGGGGCGCCAGCTCCGCGCCGGGCTGGACCGGCTAGCCGAGCGGCACGAGTGGATCGGCGAGGTGCGGGGCATGGGGCTGATGCAGGCGATGGAGCTGGTGGAAGACCGGACCAGCAAGACCCCGAGCCCGGGGAAAGCGGGGGCGCTGCTCGAAGCCGCGAAGAAGGAGGGACTGCTGATCGGAACCGGCGGGCTCTACGGTCACGTCATCCGGATCGCTCCCCAGATGCTGATGAGCGAGGCGGAGATTGCCGACGGGCTGGCCCGCCTGGAGCGGGCCTGCCGCGTCGTTTGATAGCCTCCAGCCTTCAGCCCTCAGCCTTCAGTCGCTGAAGGCTGAAGGCTGATGGCTGCTTACGAGATCCCAAAACAATAGAAGAGCCCGTTGCCACCGGTGGCCTGGAGGTTCTGCTGGCCGCAGCCCCGGCTCGGATGGGCCGAATTCCACGAGGTGGGGTTCTGGCCCCCGCCGACCCGGTCATGATGGCCCACCAGAGCGCTGCCGTCGGCGGCGGTGCTGGTCCAGTTGCCGCAGGTGGTGTCGCCATCGCCCGGCGCCAGGGTCCCGTCCATCGCCGATCCGGTCAGTATGTCGTGCATGTTGGGCGAGTCGCCCCGGCCGTTGACCGGGGCGCCCTTCTCGGTCAGCGAGGTCGCCTTTCCCAGCTTGTTGTTGTCGCTGTGCAGGTCGGCCACGTTCGCCGCCACCTGGACCCCGGCGTGATTGAACCAGGGACCGTTGCCGATCCGGTCCCGGGCGTTGACCGCGGGCTTGCCGTCGGCGGCCTTGGCGCTCAGGTAGGCCCGCCAGGTGGTGATGGCCGACCCCGCCGCCTTGGCCAGCGCGGCGCAATGGGCGTCGGCGCCTTCGAGCCCCCCCAGGGCCGCGCCGTTGCCGGGGCCGGCGCTGGTGATGAAGAAGTTCATGGCCGGCGCCTGGGGCCGGGCGAACAGCAGCAGCGCGGCGGAAAGAATCATCCGGATCATGATCTGCTCCCTTCGAGCTTTTTGCGGGCGGCGGGCCGGGTGAACGCCGCCGGCGGGTTATGTGAGTCCGCAAGGTCGTAGGCCTTCTGGTACAGCGCCTTCGCCTTCTGCTCCTGCCCCAGCTTCTCGTAGGTCAGCGCCAGCAGATAGTGCTGGTAGGGATCGTCGTCGTTGCCCCGCATCGCGACCGCGCGGGTGAATTCCGCTTCCGCGGTCCTGAGGTCGCCGGTGTAGAGCGCTACGTACCCCACCAGGTAGGGGTAGAAGCGCTCCTGGGGCCGGGCCATCGCGGAGTCGCTGTCGAGCGCCTTCCGGGCCAGCGCCACCTGCTTGAGCGCCTCGGCCTGATCGCCGCGCCGGGCGGCGAGCCGGGCCCGGGCGTGGGCGGTGCGATAATCCCAGAGACTCTTCGGGTGGGTGCGCGGCTCCGGCTCCCGGTTGCCCAGCTCGGCGCCCCGCAAGTACATCCGCTCGGCGGTCTTCAGGTCGCCCGCGTCGATGCAGACCCGCGCCGCCTCATTGGCCATTTCGCCCTGCTGGTAGAAGGCGTTCTGGGGCTCTTCCTTTTCGCGGGTGACCCAGTAGGCGATCACCATCTCCTCGTACTTGACCGCGTTGGCGCAGTTGCCTTCGAAGCCCCAGGACATCGCCATCCGGCGCTGCGCGGCGGCTTTGGCGGCGGGGTCTGCGGCGCTGTCGACCAGCCGCTGCCAGATGACCCGCGCCTCGGCGCCCTTGCCCGCCCGGTCCAGCGCCTGGGCCTGGCGCTGCGGAGTGTCCACCACCCCGGCGCCCTGGGGGCGTTCCTGGGCACCCAGCGGCAGCGCAAAGCCGAGCGCAACGGTCAGAAGCATTTGTGTTTTCATTTCGTCTCTCTTGATCTGTAGTAACCACAGATTTCACAGATGACACAGACAATCTGTGTCATCTGTGGATTCACTTCCGCAACCTGAGCCCCGCCAGCTGCGCCACCGCGGCCAGCGTAGTCTGCGCCGCATTCAGCCCCAACCGGAAGTCCTTGTCGGAATAGGTCTCGTACACATCGGTGGGCTGGTGCCACTGGGGGTCCCAGCCGGTGCCGATGTCGCGCAGCCGCTCGTTCTCCCGAAGCGAGATCGCCGGAATGATGTCCTGGAACGGGCCCGAGTCGGTGTTGCTCATCCGGTCACCCACCGCGGCGGGGTAATCGGTGGCGTAGCGGTCGTTGGCCCGGCGGAAGAACCAGGCGAGCTGAGCCGCCTCCGCGGCGAACTTGGAGCTGCCGGCAAACTCGATGTTGACGTCGGCCTCGCGCCGCTGTTCCGGACTCACCTTGCCGTCGGGACCGGGCGCGCCGTGATCGAACAGCATCATGTCGTGCTGGATCATCGCCAGCCATTTGGGCTCGGGGAATTTGCCGGAGCCGGGCGGATCTTCCTTGCCCTGCAGCGCCTGGCGCTGGGCGATATAGGCCCGGGCGCCGTTGAGCCCGGTCTCTTCGTTGTTCCAGAGCGCGAACCGGATGGAGACGTCGGTCTCCACGTCGGGTGCACTGAGGATCCGGGCCAGCTCCATTACCAGCGCGGTGCCGGAGCCGTCGTCGTTGGCGGCCGCGCCGAAGCCGTGCCCGTCCATGTGGGCGCCCAGGATGTACATCTCGCCGGGACGGGTCGTGCCGATCTTGGTGCAGAACACCTCTTCCCGCGGGCCCGGGGTATCGGGCTCGGCGTTGATCCGGCGGAGCTCGAGGTTGGGCTGGCGCAGCGAATCGGTGTTGACCCCGGTGGGGCCGCGAAAGCCCTTGGGCGGATTGGGATTTGGGCGCGCCGGCCCGGGAGCGCGGCGCCGAGTCGTGGTGTCTCCAGGGAGGCGCAGCTGCCGGCCGGTGTATTCGTACTTGATGCGCTCGGTGTTGGTGCAGCCATAGCTCTTGAGCTGGGCCTCGATCCAGTCCACCGCGGCGCGATTGCGCGTGGTGCCCTGGCGCCGGTCACCGAACTGGGTCAAGCCCTTGATGGTGGCCTTGTAGCGCTCGAGGTCCAGCCGGGAAACCAGGACTCGAATCGAATCGGGCGGCAGGCTGTCTGAAGGCTGACGGCTGAGGGCTGATTGCTGCGGCGGGCTGATGGCTGACGGCTCCGGACTCACAGCCGCAGGCTGGGACGGTGCACACCCGGCCGCCAGCGTGGCGAGCAATACCTTGGTAGTGAGGCGCATTCGGGGAATCTGGCGGTCGGTGGGCGCCGAGGCTAGGGGTGACCGAGCCTGATCCGGATGTGGTGGCCCGGGAAGCGGGCCACCAGATCGAGGGTGCCACCGATGGCCGCGACATATGCCGCCAGGGAGCTGACCCGCGCATCTCGGCGGCGCTCGAGTCGGGAGATTTCCGATTGCCGGGTGCATAGCCTGATGGCCACTTCGCGCTGGGTGCGCTTCCGGAGCCTCCGCACCTGTGCCAGCGGCTCCTCCTCCGGAAGCGTCTTCTTGCTCAGGGCGTGCTGCCGGAACCGCCGGCGCATCAACCGGGAGAACTCGGCGCTGTAGATCACCACCCCGGTATTGATGTCGCGGCATTCGGTGTCGTACCAGTACATGACATGAATCTGGGGCCAGGCGGCGCCCGCACGAGATCATTCTGCGGCGTGCTGACACCGGAAAACCGCAACCTCCCGGCCGATACCACACGCCGAGCCTGGGCTACCATTCTCCAGAGCCCCAACTCGCAGAAGATGCCGTTCCGGCGATATGGCCTGAACGGCATATTCTCGAGGATGGGCTCAAGATGAAGGGCTTGGGGCTTGGGGCTCGGGCTTGGGGAACGGGGAACGGGGAACGGGTGATGGCTGATGGGTGACCAGTAGGACTCTACTCCTCTCTCATCACTTCGGTCGGGCTGATTCGGGTGGCGCGCCGGGCCGGGAGGTAACTGGCGATGAACCCGACCAGGGCGAATAGCAGCGGCACCGCGGCGTAGGTGACCGGGTCGCGCACGCCGACCCCGTAGACGAACCCTTCCAGAACCGATGCGCCGAGCCATGCCGCTAGCAGCCCGGCGGCGACACCGCCGGCCAGGAGGCGGGCCGCGCGTTGCATCACCAGGGCGCGCACCTCGCCGGGCGCGGCGCCGATCGCCATCCGGATGCCGATTTCCCGGCGTTGCTGGGAGACCCCGTAGGAGAGCACGCCGTACACCCCGATCGCGCCCAGGAGCAGCGCCATCGCGGCAAACAATCCGATCAATGTCGTGGTGGTCCGGGGCGAGGCCGCCGAGGCCAGCACCACTTCATTCATCGAGCGAACATCCTTGACCGTGGCGGTGGGGTCCACCGCGGCGACTTCCCGGCGCAGCATCGGCTCCAGCGAGCTGGGCGGCAGGTCACTCTGCAGCACCGCCACCACCGAACCCACCCCCCACTGGGCCATCGGCAGGTAGAACTCTTCGGTCGGCGGCCGTGACAATCTCTCGTAGCGTACGTCCGTCACCACCCCGACGATCGTGGCCCAGGTGGGCATCCAGACCGGCTTGAGCTTCTTGCCCAGGGCCGTGCCACCCGGCCAGCGCCGGTCGGCCAGGGTCTTGTTGACGATCACCACCGCCTCTCCCGCGCTGCGGTCGGCGGCAGTGAATGGCCGTCCCGCCAGCACCGGAATCCCCAGAACTCCGAAGTAGCCCGGCGAAATCGCGTGCATCCCCAGGATATGTGCCGGCCGGCCCGGCTCGACCGGATGATTCTCGATGTCCATGGCATAGCCGCTCCACCCGCCATCCAGCGGCACCATGGTGGTGAGGGCGACCCCGCGCACCCCCGGCAGCGCGGCCAGCCGCTCCTCCAGCGCCGGGAAAAAGCCTTTGCATTCTCCTCCGGGCGGACAGGTGCAGGGGCCCGCCTGGTCCTTGCACCAGACCGGGTCCGGGGTCACCCGGGCAGTGGTGAGCCGCTCGGCCACCACGCCGGGGTCGACGCTGAGCAGCGACTCGAGGCTGCGGAGCAGAA
>DATFGC010000060.1:0-9889 GCA_035249765.1 Gemmatimonadales bacterium
GGCACCCACCAGATCCTGGGTCGCGGGCAGGATGGAGAGAAAGGGGAGCTCCGCGTCCCGCTGGATAACCTCGAGAACCTCCCGGCCCTCGACCAGCAGGTCATAGAGTGAAGGGCGAGAGGGGTCCTTGGCCACCCCCACCCCGCTGGTCGCGTTCCCTTGGGGGTCGGCATCGACCAGAAGCGTCCGCCGCTCCGCGATGGCAAGGGAAGCAGCCAGGTTTACGGCAGTGGTAGTCTTCCCTACCCCGCCCTTCTGGTTTGCTATCGCGACGATCCTTGCCATGACGTTGATATATAACCTATTGTAATATATGGAGTTACAGAGAGTGAGGCTAGGGGATTGGCGCCGAGCCGCTTCCTGAATATACGTGGTTAACGAATTCGTGCTAGAGGGGTTTCACGTGCAACTGGGGATCGGGGGCTTGGATCTGGGGACTTGGGAGTGGTCAGTGGTCATTGGTCACTGAATACCGTTCTGGCTCCTCGGGTGCAGCCGCCCCGCTGTCCAGCCGTCCAGCCGTCCAGCCGTCCAGCCGTCCAGCCGTCCAGTAACCTACCCCCTGTTTCACGTGCAACGCCCTTTCAGCACCTCCATCACCAGGTTCTGGATATCGCTGGGGGAGACTCCGGGGATTCGGCCGGCTTGACCCAGGCTGGTGGGGCGCCGGCTGGAAAGCTTCTCCCGAGCCTCGTATGAAAGGCTTTCCATGGCTCCGAACTCCAGTTCGTTCGAAAGCTCGAAGTCCTCCAACTCTCCCATCCGTCCCGCGAGCTGTCGCTCCCTGGCGATGTAACCACCATAGCGGAACTCGATGGCGCTCCAGTCCGATTCCCCATCGTGGACTTGGTAGCCCGCGGCGACAAGCAGCTGGTCCAGCGCGATGCCGGGGCGCTTGCCCAGTTCTGCGAGGCGCACCGGCTCCTCGATGAGTGCTGATCCGGTCCGTTCCAGTACGGGATTGGCCGCGTGGGGTGAGATTGCCGTTTCTTCTGCGAAGCTCATCACCGCTTCTTCCGCCCGGAGCCGGCGCTCCGCAGCCTCGATCTCTACCGGCGACAGTAGCCCGCGCTCCGTCGCAAGCGGCAACAGCCTTCGCAGGGCGTTGTCCTGCCGCAGGAGCAAGCGGTATTCCGCCCGGGAGGTGAACAGGCGGTAGGGCTCATCCACGCCCCTGTTCACCAGGTCGTCCACCAGGACTCCCAGGAAAGCATTGTCCCTCCGGAAGACCACCGGGTCCCGTTCCATGGCTGTCGATGCTGCGTTCAGTCCAGCTACAACTCCTTGCCCCGCTGCCTCTTCGTAGCCAGTCGTACCGTTGATCTGGCCGGCAAAGTAGAGCCCATTTACACCCCGCACCGCGAGTGTGTTGTCCAGCTGGGTAGGGGGGAAATAGTCGTACTCGATGGCATAGCCCGGTCGGGTCATTTCAACTCGTTCCAGCCCGGGGACCGACCGCAGGTATTCGAGCTGGACTGCGGTGGGGAGTGAGGTGGAGAGCCCATTCACGTACATCTCGGTGGTCTCGAGTCCCTCGGGCTCGAGAAACACCTGGTGCCGAACGGCGTGGGGGAAGCGAACCACCTTGTCTTCGATGGAGGGGCAGTAGCGGGGGCCCCGACCGCTGATCGCTCCGCCGTACATTGCCGATTCGCCCAGATGGGCGGTGATGATCTCGAGGAGCCGAGGCGTCGTGTGGGTCAGGTAGCAGGGGAGTTGCTTGGGGTGGGCGGCCCGCTCGTGGAAGGAGAACCAGTACTCTCCCGGGTCTCCGTCCTGTCGCGCCATCCGGTCCAGATCAGCACTTCGGCCATCGATTCTAGGAGGGGTTCCTGTCTTGAAGCGTTCGACCGTAACTCCCAGATTAGCAATGGCTTGTGACATGTGAACGGCCGGCGCTTCGCCCGCCCGACCGGCGGGAACCGGGGCTGCCTTCCCGACATGGATCTCCCCCCGGAGAAAGGTTCCGGCTGTCACCACGATGGATCGGGCCGAGAACCGCCGGCCGTCTGTGGTCTCCACTCCAGTGACCCGGGATCCGTTCAGGAGGAAGCCGGCGGCGGTGCCCTGGGCAAAGTGAAGCAAGGGAAGCCGCTCCAGCAGAGTGCGGACCGCGCGGCGATACAGCCCCCGGTCGCACTGGGCCCGGGGCGACCAGACCGCGGGTCCCTTGGAGCGGTTGAGCATCCGGAACTGGATCCGGGACATATCGGTGGCTCGGCCCATAATTCCGCCCAGGGCATCGACTTCCCGAACCACCGTACCCTTGGCGATCCCGCCGATGGCGGGATTGCATGACATCTGGCCGATGGTCTCCAGGTGCTGGGTCAGCAGAAGGGTACGGGCCCCGGAGCGCGCCGCCATGGCGCAGGCTTCCGCCCCGGCGTGGCCGCCGCCAATCACGATGACGTCGTAGTCGTGCTCCATTTGAAGAAAAGTACTTCGAAGGACTTGGGATTGGGGATTGGGGGTTGGGGTTTGGGGAGTTCGGGCCATAGCCGACTCGGGGCCGCCGAGATATGTTAGTGCCCGATGAGGAATGGGACGGGAAAGCCGTTTCGCTACTCGCGCTTCGCTACTCCCACCCCAACCCCCAACCCCCAACCCCCACGAGTTATGGCCATCCGTCTCGGAGATCCCGCGCCAGATTTCACCGCAGACACGACCCAGGGTCCGGTGTCGTTCCACCAATGGAAGGGCGACTCGTGGGCGGTGCTCTTCAGTCACCCCAAGGATTTCACCCCGGTCTGCACCACCGAGCTGGGCCGGGCCGCCTCGCTCCGGGGCGAATTCGAGAAGCGCAACTGCAAGATCATCGGCCTGTCGGTGGATCCGGTCGAGTCGCACGTCAAATGGGAGGGAGACATCAAGGACGTCACCGGTCACGCGGTGAACTTCCCCATGATCGGCGATCCCGACCGCACGGTCGCGATGCTCTACGACATGATCCATCCCAACGCCAGCGAGAACGCCACGGTCCGCTCGGTCTTCGTCATCGGCCCCGACAACAAGGTCAAGCTGACTATCACCTATCCGGCGAGCACCGGCCGCAACTTCGACGAGCTGCTCCGGGTGATCGACTCGCTCCAGCTCACCGCCGGCTACTCGGTGGCTACTCCGGTGGACTGGAAGCAGGGGGAGGACGTGATCATCGTTCCCGCCGTCTCGGACGAGGACGCCAGGAAGAAGTTTCCCAAGGGATTCACCGCGAAGAAGCCGTATTTGCGGGTGACGCCGCAGCCGAATAAGTAGAGGGATTGGGAGATGGGAGCTGGGGATTGGGGAGTCTACCCCAAACCCCAACTCCCAACTCCCAATTCCCAATCCCCACTCATGCCGTCCGGATCCACCGAATCATGTCCCGCATGCTCGCCTTCTTGCCGTAGCTCAGGATGCCCACCCGGTAGATCCGCGCCGCGATCCAGACCACCGCGAGCAATCCCAGCACCGTGACCGCGATAGCGGTGAACAGCTCCAGGATCGGCAGCGGGGAGATCGAATACCGCATCGGAATCACGAAGGGCGTGAGCATCGGCACGAAGCTCAGCACGTGGGCGGCGGTGCCGTTGGGGTCCCGGATCAGCGCGAACACCGAGAAGAATCCCACCAGCACGAACATCATCACCGGCATCTGAAGCTGGCCCGCGTCCTGGGTGGTGCTGGACATCGCGCCCACCGCCGCGTACATCGCGGCATAGAGCAGGAAGCCGAGCGAGAAGAACACCAGGAACACGATCAGGAGGCCGGGACCCATTGCGGGGAACGACAGCGGCGTCCCCCCGGTCGAGGCGATCCCCAGGGCGCCCAGAATCTTGGCCTGGTTGGCCGAGAAGAAGGTCGCGGCACCGGCCCAGATCCCGATCTGGAGCAGCGCCACCAGCCCGACCCCGACCACTTTCCCCAGCATCATCTGAAACGGGGTCAGGCTCGAGGCCAGGATCTCCACGATCCGGTTGTTCTTCTCCTCGACGATGGAATTCATCACCTGGGTGCCGAAGATCAGCAGCGAGAAATAGAGGATGAACCCCATGGCGTAGGCCAGCGCGAACGTGGCGGCCCCGCTCTCCCCGGTCAGCTTGCCGTCGGCCACCTTGTTGGTGACCAGGTCGATCCCCTGCACCGACTTCATCACCTGGTCCAGGTCCACCCCCAGCCCTTCCAGCCGCCGGCCGATGACGATGGGCCGGATGGTCTGTTCCAGCTCCCGCATGTCGTCGAAGCTCGCCACGTTGGCGCCGAAGTACTCCGCCTTCCCCTGGGTGACCGTCGAGTCGGTAACCACCAGGATTCCTTCGAACCCTTCGAGCTTCCGGGACCGGCCCGTCATGGGCAGCAGCGAGTCCCGCACCGCGACCGCCCGGTCGGCGGCCGGAATCCGGGTCACCACATAGCGTGGCGGCGCGGCCTCGCCCCGCCCGATGCGCGCCGCGCTGAGCGAGGCGGCCATCCGCTGACCCAGCTGGTCGGAGGTCGCGTCCACCATGGCCAGCCGCTGGGTGCCGGTGCTCCGGGACATCAGGAAGCCCGGGATTACCACCATCGCCGCCATGAAGAGCGGGAAAAGAATCGTGCTGAGCAGGAAGGCCCGGGTGCGTACCCGCTCTACGAACTCCCGCCGAATGACCGCCCAGATCTTATGCATGGACCGTCTCCTTGGCCGGCGCCGTCGCCGCCTCGACGCCGACCTTGGCGATGAAAATGGACTGGAGCGAGGCCTCCACCACTTCGAACCGGGCCAGTCCGACCTCTTCCCGCACCAGGGTCTGGAGCAGCCGGTCGGGATCGCCGGGCGCGGCCAGCTCCACCTCCGCGGTGGCGCCGTAATCGTCCAGCTTGGCCACCAGCGACCGGTCGGCCAGGACCCGGCCCGCACGCTCCGCATTGCGGGTGAAGGTCAGGGCCACGTGCCGGCCGCCGAAATCGCGTTTGACCTCGGCCAGCGAGCCATCCACCACTTTCCGGCCCCGCGAGATGATCACGATCCGGTCGCACATCTTCTCGGCCTGTTCCATGATGTGGGTCGAGAAGAGCACCGTCTTCCCCTGCCGGGCGATGTCCACCACCACGTCCTTCATCACCTGGCTGTTGACCGGGTCGAGCCCGCTGAACGGCTCGTCCAGAATCACCAGATCGGGCTCGTGCAACAGCGCGCCGATGAACTGGACTTTCTGTTGCATGCCCTTGGAAAGATCCTCGACTTTCTTGACGGCCCAGTCGGAGATTCCGAGCCGGCCGAGCCACTCCCCCGCCTTGACCCGGGCCGTCTTGCGGGTAATGCCCTTGGCTTCGCCGAAGAAGGTCAGCTGATCGACGACCTTCATCTTCTTGTAGAGTCCCCGCTCCTCGGGCAGGTATCCGATCCGCCCGGAGAGCGCCCGGCTCGAGGCGCTGCCCAGCACCGAGATGCGTCCCTGGTCCGGGGTGATGATGTTCATGATCATCCGGATGGTGGTGCTCTTCCCGGCGCCATTGGGACCGAGGAGACCGAAGATCCCTCCGCCGGGCACCTCGAGCGACAGGCGCTCCACCGCGGTGTGCCCGGCGAACCGTTTGGTGACCTCTTCGACCTTGACGACGCTTCCGTTCATGCCGGCTGCTCCGGGTTAGGGCCTGTCACACGGGTCATCCGCGGGGGCGAAGCAGGCGCGGAAACCGGCAGCGCCTGGTCCATTCGGCGTACCGGCGGGGCGCAAGGTACATCGGGCCGCTCAGCGCTCCGAGCATGATCGCCCAGCCCGCCACCGCTCCCAGGGTGAGCGGCCCGTCCAGGGCCGCGCCCGAGACCGAGACCAGCGCGAGAAACACCACGAACTTCAGGATCTTACCCATCGGGGGCTCCATTCGGGCTGAAGATCGCTTCGATCGGCTGCTGGAACAGCCGGGCAATCGCGAACGCGAGCGGGAGACTGGGATCATACTTCCCGGTCTCGATGGCGTTTACGGTCTGCCGGGACACCTGAAGCCGCTGGGCCAGATCGGCCTGCGACCAGGCCCGTTCCGCCCGCAGCACCCGGAGACGATTGGTCACCGGTACTTTCGGCGCACGATCAGCTGACCGAGCGCCCAGCTGAAAAACAGAACCATCCAGAGCCAGGCCCAGGACTCGGCGATACCGGTGTTGGGTACCACCTCGAACTTGGCCAGCAGTCCGTAGCCCATCACCACGATGCCGGTGAGTCCGAACTGGACCAGCAGGGCCTCGAGCTGGATCAGACGCTGCAGCTCATCCAGCGACTTGAGCCACCCCCCGAGCCCCACGAAATAGCCCGCCATCGGCACCACCGGAAGCAGGGCCGCGGCCCAGCGCAGCGACGACGGGATCAAGCCCTCGCGGCGGGCGATGCCGACGGCCACGGCGAGCACCGCGCAGAGCAGCGCCCAGAGCAATAACCGCCGGGAGTACCTGTTAGGAGGGCATTCCATTGCCAGGCATACAGTAAAGCACGTTTTACTGATTGTCAAGGACGCTTGACTATTATGGACAAATCAAGCCGGTCGAGGACCGGCTGCGACTCAGGACTGTGGTTGCAGGAGATCTATCCGGGCCGATTCGCTTTCGGGAATCACCACGTGCTTGGCGTCGACCTTGATCCCGAACTTGCGGAGCCGTTCCAGCCACGCCTCCCGGTCCACCGAAACGGTGGCCGGGTCGTGGATCGCAACGTCGTGGAGAAGAATTCCCCGCGCGGTGCGCTCGTGATAGCGGCCAACCCAGCAGCGGCCGGAGGCGCCCCGGACCACGACGGTGACACCGTGGAGTTCCTCGTGACCGGGATGGAAGACATGTCCCGACATCGCGAATAGAGCAGCGAGTAGCGAAGTGCGAAGAGGGAGCTTCCTCTTCGCTACTCGCTCTTCGCGACCCCCTCGGATGCGCAATACTTCTCGAATGCAGCGATGAGATTCGCCGCGAGCATCGCCGGGGGGCGTCCCTCGATTTCGTGCCGGTGGACGAAGTGGACGACCTCGCCGTCCCGGAGCAGCGCCACCGACGGCGAGCTGGGCTGGTAATCGGCAAAATAGCTGCGGGCCCGCGCGGTCGCGTCCAGGTCCTGCCCGGCGAACACCGTGTAGAGGTGCTGGGGCCTGACCGGGTGCTGCAGCGCCAGGGCCAGCGCCGGCCGGGCGCCGCCCGCGGCACAGCCGCAGACCGAGTTGACGAAGACCATCACCGTGCCCTCCCCCGGCCCCAGGGCGCCGTCCACCTCGGCCACGCTCCGCAATTCCTTCACGCCGCTCCGGGTGACCTCGTCCCGCATCGGCTTGACCATCATTTCGTGGTACGTCATCGAGCAACTCCCCTTGTTTGGTAAGCGGTGAGCCGTGAGCGGTAAGCGGGTCTGTCCCGCTCACCGCTTACCGCTTACCGCTCACGATTCTCCAACGCCGCCTTCATCGCATGCCAGCTGAGGGTGGCGCACTTGACCCGGATGGGAAAGGCGCTGACCCCGCGGAATACCTCCAGCTTGCCGGGCAGCGCCTCGGTGGCGGTCCCGGTCACCACCTGGTGAAACCGGTCAAACAGCGCCCGGGCCTCGGCAATCGTCTTGCCCTTGATCGCCTGGGTCATCATGGAGGCGCTGGCCTTGGAAATCGCGCAGCCCTGGCCTTCGAACGACACGTCCTGGATCAGGTCGCCGTCCAGCCGGACCCAGACGTCGTACACATCGCCGCAGAGCGGATTGCGCCCTTCGGCGTGAGCGCTGGCCTCCGCCAGCTTCCGGAAGTTCCTGGGCGACTTGTTGTGGTCGAGGATCACGCTCTGATACAGCTCGTCGAGTTCGCTCATCAACCGAACACCTTCCGCACCTGCCGCAGTCCGTCTACCAGGCTTCCCAGCTCGGCTGCGGTGCTGTAGGCGCCGAAGGAGGCACGCAACGTCGCGGTGACCCCGAACCGCCGCATCAGCGGCTGGGCGCAATGGTGGCCCGCCCGCACCGCAATGCCGAGGGTGTCGAGCACCGTGCCGGCATCGTGGGGATGGACTCCCTCGAGGGTGAAGGAAAGCACGCTGACCCGATCGGCGCCCTCGCCCAGGATCCGGAGCCCGGGCACTCCGGCAAGGGCGGTGGTGGCCTCCGCCGCCAGCTCCTGTTCGTACCCCACCAGCGCGTCCCAGTCCCACCCGCTCACGTAGTCCAGCGCGGCGCCCAGCCCCACCACTTCGGCGATCGGCGGCGTGCCGGCTTCGAACCGCTCCGGCGGGGCGGCGTAGCTGCTGCGGTCGATCTGTACCCCCCGGATCATCCCGCCCCCGCCCTGCCAGGGAGGCATGGCCTCAAGCAGGGCCCGCTTGCCGTAGAGCAGGCCGATCCCGGTCGGCCCATAGAGCTTGTGGCCGGAGCAGGCAAAGAAGTCGCAGTCGATCGCCTGGAGATCCACCCGCAGGTGCGGGGCCGACTGGGCGCCGTCCACCACCACGACCGCGCCCACCTCATGGGCCATCGCGGCGATGGCGTTGATGGGGTTGATCGCGCCCATCACGTTCGAGGCGTGGGTCACCGCCACGATCCGGGTCCGGGTCCCCAGCCGCTGCTCCAGCTCGCCCAGGTCGAGGCCGCCCGATTCCATGACCGGGATCGAGCGGATCACCGCGCCGGTCCGCTCCGCGACCAGGTGCCAGGGAATGATGTTGGAGTGGTGCTCCATTTCGGAAACCAGGATCTCGTCGCCCGGCTGGAGCACCGATCCGCCATAGCTCTGGGCCACCAGGTTGAGCGATGCGGTCGTCCCCGCAGTGTAGATGATCTCCGACGGGTCCGCCGCGTTGAAGAAGCGCGCCGCCAGATGGCGGACCCGCTCGTACTCGGTGGTGGCTTCCTGGCTCAGGGCGTGCACGCCGCGGTGCACATTGGCATTGCCGGTCTCGTAATACCGGGTGACCGCCTCGATGACCTGGCGGGGCTTCTGCGCCGTCGCGGCGCTGTCCAGATAGACCAGGGGATGCCCGCGGATGCTGCGCTGGAGAATCGGGAAGTCGGCCCGGACCCGGGCCACATCCCACACCGGTCCCGAGCGTCCGGTCCGGGACTCGCGCGGCGGCGGGACGGCCAAGGGGGTCATGATCCGCCTAGGCCCGGATCCCGAGCCGCTGATGCACCAGCCGGTCGAGCGCCTCGCGAACCGGCAGGGAGGCGACCTCGGTGACCACTTCCGCCGCAAAGGCGTAGATCAGGAGCTGCTGGGCCACGTCCCGGGGGACGCCCCGGCTCTGCAGGTAGAAGAGCGCGATCTCGTCGAGCCGGCCCACCGTGGCACCGTGGGTGCACTTCACGTCGTCGGCGAAGATCTCCAGCTGCGGCTTGGTATCCACTCGCGCGGTATCGGAGAGCAGCAGGTTCCGGTTGGTCTGTTTGGCGTCGGTCTTCTGCGCCTCGGGCGTGACGAACACCTTCCCGTTGAAGACCGCGTGGCTCCGGTCGTCCAGGATCCCCTTGTAGACCTCCCAGCTCCGGCAGTTGGGATGCTCGTGCCGGATGACCGTGTGGTTGTCCACCAGCTGGTCGCCCCGGCCGAGGTAGAGGCCGTAGAGCAGGCACTCGACATTCTCCTCATCGAGCCGGGCCCGGAGATCGTGCCGGGCGAGCGCGCCCCCCATGGAAAGCGTGAAGGACCGGTAGTGGCTGTCCCTGGCCTGGGCGATCTCGGTGAGACCCACGTGATAGGCGGATTCGCTTTCCCGCTGAATCCGGCTGTGCTCCACCCAGGCGTTCTCGCCCACGGTGACCTCGGTCACCGCATTGGTGAAAGACGCCCCATCGCCCAGCGCCGCGAAGCTCTCCACGAACTGGGCCCGGGCGCCCCGCTCCACCCCCAGGATGGTCCGGGTCTGGAGGGCGGCCCCGGCCGCATCGGGGGTGGTGACATGGAGCAGATGAATCGGCTCGGC
>DATFGC010000061.1:0-2539 GCA_035249765.1 Gemmatimonadales bacterium
GAGATCGGGTTGCTGGTTGCCTACGACCGCTACGACGGACAGGCGCCGGGGGCAGGGGTCATCACCGGCGTCGGCGTGGTCGCCGGACGTGACGTGGTCGTGGTGGCCAACGACGCGACCGTGAAGGCCGGGGCCTGGTGGCCCGAGACCATTCCGAAGATGTTGCGGGCCCAGGAGATCGCGATGCGGCAGCGCATTCCGATCGTCTACCTGGTGGACAGCGCGGGCGTCAATCTTCCCTTCCAGGGCGGAGTCTTTCCGGGACAGTACGGCGCGGCGCGGCTGTTCTACTACAACGTGATCATGCGCCGGTATCTCCACGTCCCCCAGATCGCGGCGGTCATGGGGAGCTGTGTCGCCGGCGGCGCCTATCTCCCCGCGCTCTCCGACGTGATCTTCATGGTCGAGGGCACCAGCTTCATGGGCCTGGGCGGTCCCAATCTGGTCAAGGGCGCTACCGGGCAGACCGTCGACGGCGAGACCCTGGGGGGTGCCCGCACCCACACCGAGATCAGCGCGGTGGCGCACTACCAGGCCGCCAACGACGCCGAATGCCTGGTGAAGATCCGGGAGTACATCGCCCGGCTTCCGCTCGGGCCCGGAGTCGCCCACCACCTGGCGGACCCGGTCGCCCCGGCGAACCCGGTGGAAGCGCTCTACGACATCCTGCCCCACGATCACCGGATGGCGTACGACATGCACCAGGTGCTGCGCTGCCTCCTCGACGGGGGGGTATTCGAGGAGTTCCAGGCGGGCCATGCCCGCGAGATGCTCTGCGGGCATGGCCGGATCGAGGGCCGCCCGGTCGCGGTCATCGCGAACCAGCGCGGGCTCATCAAGGGGCAGCCGGGCGAACGGCCGCGGTTCGGCGGCATCGTCTACACCGAGAGCGCCGAGAAGGTCGCCTACTTCATCGAGAACGCCAGCCGGGAGCGGGTCCCCCTCCTGTTTCTCCAGGATGTGAGCGGTTTCATGGTGGGGCCCGAAGCGGAGCACAGCGGGATCATCCGGGCCGGGGCGCGGTTCGTCGAAGCGATGGCTGCGGCGGTAGTGCCCAAGCTGGTGCTCACCGTCAACCACGCCTCGGGCGCCGGGTACTACGCCATGGCGGGGCAGGGATTCGACCCCGATTTCATCCTGAGCTGGCCCAGCGGCCGCATGGGCGTGATGGAGGGGGAATCGGCCATCATGGCGGTGCACGGCACCGAGATGGACAAGGCCCGCCAGGAGCATCGGGAGCTTTCCGCCGAGACCCAGGCCGCCATCGAGCAGATGCGCGCCGACTACGAGCGCGATCTGGATGCCCGCCACGCCGCCGCCCGGGGCCAGGTGGATGCGATCGTCGCTCCCGAGGATACCCGCAGCGTGCTGGCCTTCCTGCTCCGGGTCACCTCCCACTATGGAGGCCCCCATCTGGGGCCTTTCGTCCTGCCTCCGATGGATGCCGCGCCGGTTTCCTGAGCCGGTGCGGCTCGCCGGACCGCTGGCGTCGCTGCTGAGCCTCGTGGCGTGCGCCTCGGGCGGCGGCGCCGGTCCCGGAGTCGTCGCGCCCACCGTGGAGCGGCCCGCCCTGGTCGTTCCGGATGATTCCGGAACCGGTCGGCAGGTGCCCACCGTGAATCCTCCTCCGGTAGTCCGCCAGCCGATCGTGCCGCCCGCCCTGGCGCATCAGCGGGGCTTCCTGCCCCGGGGCGCCACCGGCACCGTGGCCTTTCTCGCCGAGCATCCCCGCTGGGACGGCCGGGGTGTGCTGCTCGGCATCCTCGACAGCGGACTGGATGTTGGGGTGCCGGGCTTCGACACCACCACCGCGGGCCGGCCCAAGGTGATGGACCTGAGAGACTTTTCGGGCGAGGGCGCCATCGCCCTGAGCCCGCCGGTTCTCAGCGGGGATACGGTCGCCTTCGGGGGGCGCCGGCTGACCGGGTTAGGGCGGGTCCGGGCCCTGGTCGCCGCCGGCTCGCTGCTGGCCGGACTCTTCCTCGAGCGGCCGCTGGGTGAACCGCCCGCATCGGACGTCAACGACAACGCCACCGATTCCGACTCCCTGATGATCGTGGTGGGGAAGGCGAGCGACGGCTGGGTGCTCTTTGCCGATACCGATGGCGACGGCTCCCTGGCGAACGAGCGGCCGGTCCGCGACTTCCTCGCCGCCGGGGAGACCTTCGGATGGCATCGCGCCGGCGCCGCCCCTCCGCTCACCATCGCCGCGAATTTCCGGGAGACCGCCGCCGGACCCAGGCTCGATCTCTTTTTCGACACCAGCGGGCACGGGACCCACGTCGCGGGGATCGCCGCGGCCCGCGGCATCGGGGGGATTCCGGGATTCGACGGCGCGGCCCCGGGAGTCCAGCTGCTGGGCCTCAAGATCGCCCGCAACGATTTCGGAGGCATCACGACCACCGGCAGCGTGCTGGAGGCGATGGACTATGCGATCCGGTTCGCCGCGGCACGCCGGATGCCGCTGGTGCTGAACATGAGCTTCGGGGTCGGCAACGCCCGCGAGGGCGCCGCCCGGCTCGACGCGATCATCGATTCG
>DATFGC010000062.1:0-3102 GCA_035249765.1 Gemmatimonadales bacterium
AAGGCGGCGAGTTTGCGCACCTCCGGATCCTGCCGTACGTTGGGCTGGTCCCCCGAAATAGACATGGCGGTCCTATCCCTAGCCGGGAGACTCGATGATCCGACTCATCAGCGCCTGCTGCTTGATCCTGCTCCTTCTCGCCTGCGCCAGCGCGCCGCCGGCGGCCGACGGTGCGGCGGATGAAGCGGCGCTCCGCGCCGTGGACTCCGCCTGGTTCACCGCCGTTAACGCAGGTGACCTGGACGGCGTGACGGCCCTCTACGCGGAGCATGCTGTAGTCAGCGTTCCGGGGGCGCCGCCGGCGCGCGGCTCGGAAGCGGTTCGCGGGGTGCTGGGGAAGGACATCGACAATGCCAGCAAGGGCGGCGTCAAGCTGGTGCCCGGCGCCGATGCCGAGGTCGGCGTCTCAGGCGACCTGGGCTGGATCTGGAACACCTTCACCGTGACGGACAAGGCGGGCGCTACTGTGGATGCGGGCAAGTATCTCACGCTGGCCGAGAGGAAGGACGGGAAGTGGCGCATCATCCGGGACATCTGGAACTCGGACCACTCACCCGCGCCACCGGCGACGACCGCGACCAACTGACCCCCTTGTCACCCTGAGCGCAGTGAAGGGGCCATGCTCGATATGGCCCCCTTCGCTGCGCTCAGGGTGACAAGGGGTGGCCTACAGCCTCACGATCCCCCCGTACGTTTCCGGCCGGCGATCCCGGTAGAACTGCCACACGTTCCGAACCTCGCGAATTTGGTCCAGATCCAGCTCCGCCGTCACCAGCTGATCCCGGTCGCGCGGCGCCTCCGCGACCATCTGCCCGCGCGGGTTGCAGAAGTAGCTCTGCCCGTAGAACTCACCGATGCGCCAGGGATCCTCGTACCCCACCCGATTGATCGCGCCGACGAAGAACGCGTTGGCCACCGCATGCGCCGGCTGCTCCAGACGCCAGAGGTACTCCGACAGCCCCGCCACCGTGGCCGACGGGTTGAAGACGATCTCCGCGCCGTTGAGCCCCAGCTCCCGCGCGCCCTCGGGAAAGTGGCGGTCATAGCAGATGTAGACCCCGACGTCGGCGTAGCGGGTCTTGAACACCGGGTAACCCAGGTTGCCGGGCCGGAAGTAGAACTTCTCCCAGAACCCCGGCGCACAGTGGGGGATGTGATTCTTGCGGTACTTGCCGAGGTAGGACCCGTCGGCGTCGATGACGGCGGCGGTGTTGTAGTAGATCCCGGCGCCGTCCTCCTCGTAGAGCGGCACGATGATCGCCATATCGTACTTCCGGGCGACCTGCTGCATCAACCTGGTCGTCGGACCATCGGGGATCGCCTCGACCGCGTCGTACCAGCGGGGGCTCTGCTCGGCGCAGAAGTAGGGGCCGGTGAAGATCTCCTGCATGGAGAGGATCTGCACGCCCTCCTGGCCCGCGCGCTCGATCAGGGCCATGTGCTTGGCCAGGTTGGCCTCGCGGATGGTCTCGAGCTTCTCCGCGGTGGAGCAGGCGTGGGAGGCCTGGATCAGGCCGCATTTAACGATTCGGGGCATTTCAGATCTCCATTACCTCATCCCGAGCGCAGCGAGGGACCTACTCCGGGTGAGCAGGTCCCTCGTTCCGCTCGGGAAGAGGTAGCTTCTGCATCAGCACCAGATAAGCGACGAAGCTGAGCCCGAACGTCACGAACCACGCATAGGCGTACAACCGGTCGAACAGATCGGGATCCGTTGCCGTCCCACCCGGCGTCGTCGCCACCCGGATGAACCCCGGCACCACCGGCAGCACCGCGATCGCGAGTGCCGCGACCGCTCGCCAGTTCACCCCGCCGCTGTAGGTATAGGCACCCTGTTCCCGATACAGATCATGGAGCAGCAGCCGTTGCCGCCGCAGCACCCAGTAGTCCGCGATCAGGATCCCGCCCAGCGCACCCATCAGGCTCGAGTACCCCACCAGCCAGGTGAAGATGTACGCCGCCGCGTCGGAGTAGAGCTTCCACGGCATCAGCAGGATGCCGATCACCGCGGTGATGAGCCCGCCGGTCACGTAGCTGATCCGCCGCGGGCTCAGGTTGGAGAAGTCGTTCGCGGGCGAAACCACGTTGGCCGCCATGTTGGTCGTGAGCTGCGCCGCGAGAACCACCAGCGCGGCGAACACGATCGTCCCCGTACCCCCGATCCGCGTGATCAGCACTACCGGGTCCCAGATCGCTTCCCCGAAGAGCACGATGGTGGCGCTGGTGACCGCCACGCCGATGAACGCGAACGCCGTCATCGTGGTCGGCAGGCCGAGCGCCTGGCCCAGCATCTGGGAGCGCTGGCTCCGGGCGTAGCGGGTGAAGTCGGGGATGTTGAGGCTGAGCGTGGCCCAGTAGCCGACGCTCGCCGTCAGCGCCGCCGGGAATAACCCCCAGAATGGAGTGCCGCCGCCACGGAGTCGCTCCGACTCCGCCAGCAGATACCCCAGCCCGCCCCCGCCGCGGATCGCCCACAGGAGGAGGATGCCGCCGCCGGCCAGCAGCAGCGGGGCGGACCAGCTCTCCAGCACCTTGATCCCCTCGGTGCCCTTGAGGATCACGGCGACCTGAATCAGCCAGAACACCAGGAAGGCGACGGCGGTGGTACCCGGAACCTCGGCCCAGCCCGGCCAGGCCGCCCGCAGCAGCGCGTCGAGGGCGAGCCCGCCGATCCAGGTCTGGATCCCGAACCAGCCGCACGCGACGATCGCGCGCAGCATTGCCGGGATGTTGGCACCGCGCACGCCGAAGCTCGCCCGGCAGAGCACCGGGAAGGAGATGCCGTACTTGGTCCCGGCGTGCGCGTTCAGCACCATCGGCACCAGCACGATGATGTTGCCGAAGAGAATGGTGATCATCGCCTGCCACCAGCTCATCCCCTGCTGCATCAGACCGGAGGCGAGGGTGTACGTCGTGATCACCACGCTCATCCCGATCCAGAGCGCGGCGATGTTGTAGGTGGACCAGGTGCGGCGCTCCGGCGGGGTGGGCGCGAGGTCCGGGTTCCAGAGCGGGCTGTGGCTCAAGTCCTCCGTGCGGGGAGGCGCCTGGACCGTCACCGCGCTCCCGCCGGACGCGGGGCGCGCTGACGGGACGAGGCCG
>DATFGC010000063.1:0-5354 GCA_035249765.1 Gemmatimonadales bacterium
CGAAGGCCAGCGAGGTGTCCGGGCTCAGATTCTCGAAGTAGAGCACCGCCACGTTCCTGGGATCGAGACCGCCCACCGCGGGCGCCGCGCGGCCGCCGGCCGCGAGCCTCCAGACCCCGAACCCTGCCCCGGCCAGCACCACGAGCCCCGCCGCCAGCACCCACGGCTTTCGCCACCAGGCCGGCCCCTCCCGCTCCAGCATCCGGTTGGCGCCGGTGGGAACCCGCCGCGACGCGGTGTGCCGGATCGAGGTCCGCCGCGACGCGGTGGCGCCCATGGGGAGACCCAGCATCTCCATGAACTGGGCCGCCGTCTGGGGACGGTCTGCCGGCACCTTGGCCATCGCCGAGAAAATCGCGTCTTCGACTTCCTCCGGGACCGTGGCACGCACGATCCGGACGCTGGGGACCGCCTCCATCGAATGGCGAGCCATCAGCGCCTGGGCGTTCTTGGCGGTGAAGGGCGGCTCTCCGGCGAGCATCTCGTACAGCATGCAGCCCAGACTGTAGAGATCGGAGGTCGGACCCACCGGATCGCCCACGGCCTGCTCGGGCGACATGTACACCGGGGTGCCCACCGCCATGCCGGTCTGGGTGAGCTTCTGGGCATTCCCCTCGCTGGCGGCCCGGGCGATGCCGAAGTCCGCGACCAGGGCGTGCCCGCCGGAAATCAGGACGTTCTCGGGCTTGATATCCCGGTGCACGATCCCCGCTGCGTGGGCGTGCCCCAGCGCCTCGGCAACCTCCAGGGTGACCTGGACCGCATCATCGATGGGGAGCTGGCCCTCCCGGTCGAGCCGGTCCCGCAGCGACTCGCCCTTGATGAAGGGCATGACGTAGTAGAGGAGTCCGTCGGCCGCTCCCGAGTCGTAGAGGCCGAGAATGTTGGGATGCTGGAGCTTGGCGGCGAGCTTGATTTCCCGTTCGAACCGCTCGGCGCCGATCGAGGCGGACAGCTCGGGATGGAGGACCTTGATGGCGACGTCGCGGTCGTGCCGGATGTCCTTCGCGAGAAAGACCGTAGCCATGCCGCCCCGGCCAAGCTCACGCTCGATCAGGTACCGGTCCGACAACTGGCTGGTAAGCCGTTCCTGAATCTCCGCCACAGTTCCAGTTTTTGATGGAGGATCGCGCGAGCCCCGCGGGGGAGCCATACTAAATATACGGCTCAGCCCCAATACGCCATAGCACTTACCCCTCAGGCTCCATAGGGCACCCAGATGTTCTTGACCTGGGTCGCCTGGCGGAGGAACTCCCCTCCCTCCCCCTCGAGCGTGCCCATCCAGTCCACCGGGTCCCAGGTGACCCAAGTTCGTTTCATGTTCCCCGCGGAGAGCTTCTCGACCTCGGCCGCTTCCCCCCGGGGCCCGTAGAACCAGATGCCGTCCACGTCGTCGTGCGCGGCGAGGACCGGCGCCAGCTCCTTCCGGGCGCCGGTCACGATGTTGATCACCCCGCCGGGCACATCGGAGGTATCGAACACCTGGTAGAGATCGGTGGCCGGCAGCGGCCAGCGCTCGCTGGGAACCGCCACCACGGTGTTGCCCATGGCCGCCGCCGGCAGCACCAGGGAGAGGAACCCGAGCAGCGGCGCCTCGACCGGGCAGACCAGGCCCAGCACCCCGATCGGCTCGTTCATGGCGAGGGTGACGTTGCGAAACGGCGTGGCGTGAACCCGCCCGTCGTACTTGTCGGCCCAGGCGGCATAGCTGAAGGCGCGCTGGATCGCGGCGCCGACCTCTGCCGCGGACCCGGCCTCCGGTCCGCCCGTCAGCGCGCCCAGGCGCTCGGCGAATTCCCGCTCCCGCGCGGCCAGGTTTTCGGCGAAGTAGTAGAGCACCTGGGCCCGGGTGTGCGCGGTGGCCCTGCTCCAGCCCTCCGCCGCCTTGTGCGCCGCCTCCACCGCGTTCCGAATGTCCTTCCGGTTCCCCCGGCCCACCGAAGCGACCTGGCTGCCCGCGGCATCGAGCACCGGCAGCGAGTAGCCGCCGTCGGGACGGGCCTGTTTGCCGCCGATGTAGAGCTTTGGGGTTCGATCGATAGGGGGCAGCAGAGGGTCACCCTGAGCGGAGCGAAGGGGCGGGACCCGACCGGTTGCCGCTTCCCCTTCGCGATGCTCAGGGTCAGCGTGACGATCACGTTGCGTCTTTGCGTCGTTGCGTCTTTGCGTCTTTACATACTCAAACAGCCCCTCCCTGCCGCCTTCACGCCCAAACCCCGACTCCCTGTATCCCCCGAACCCGCTGGCCGCGTCGAACAGGTTGGTGCAGTTGACCCAGACCGTCCCGGCCTTGAGCTGGGGGGCGATGTCGAGCGCGGTGTTCAGATTCTCGCTCCAGACGCTGGCCGCCAGGCCGTAGCGGGTGTTGTTGGCGATCTCCACCGACTCGGCCGGCGTGCGGAAGGTCATCAGCACCACCACCGGGCCGAAGATCTCCACCTGCGCGATGGTGGCGGCGGGAGTCACGTCGGTGAACAGCGTGGGCGGATAGAACAGGCCGTCCTTGGGCAGGCTCCAGGTCGGCTGCCAGCAGGTGGCGCCCTCGTCGATGCCCTTCTGGACCAGCCCCTGGATGGTCTCGAGCTGCACCGGCGCCACGATGGCGCCGATGTCCACCGACTTGTCGAGCGGACTGCCCACCCGGAGGGTCTCCATCCGGGCCCGGAGCTTCTCGATCAGCCGGGGCGCGATGCTCTCCTGCGCGAGGATCCGCGAGCCGGCGCAGCACACCTGGCCCTGGTTGAACCAGATGGCGTCCACCACGCCTTCGACCACGCTGTCGAGGTCGGCGTCCTCGAACACGATGAAGGGCGATTTCCCCCCCAGCTCGAGGGAGAGCTTCTTGCCGCTCCCGGCGGTGGCAGAGCGGATGATCCGGCCCACCTCGGTCGAGCCGGTGAAGGCGATCTTGTCCACCCCGGGGTGGTCCACCAGCGCCGCACCGGTGCGGCCGTCGCCGGTGATGATGTTCACCACCCCGGCCGGCAGGCCGAGGCCGTGACAGATGTCGGCGAACAGCAGCGCGGTAAGAGAGGTGAACTCGGCCGGCTTGAGCACCACGGTGTTTCCCATGGCCAGCGCGGGCGCGATCTTCCACGCGAGCATCAGGAGCGGAAAATTCCAGGGGATGATCTGGCCCACCACCCCCACCGGCCCGTAACCCGCGAGCTCACGCTCCATGAGCTGAGCCCAGCCGGCGTGGTGATAGAAGTGCCGGGCCACCAGCGGAATGTCGATGTCGCGGGACTCCCGGATCGGCTTGCCGTTGTCCAGCGTCTCCACCACCGAGAAGAGCCGGCTGTTCCGCTGGATCTCCCGGGCGATGGCGTAAAGCCAGCGGGCCCTGCCATGTCCGCCCAGCGCGGCCCAGCCCGGCTGGGCCGCCCGCGCCGCCAATACGGCCCGATCCACGTCCTCCTTCGAGGCCTGGCCCACCCGGGCCAGCTCGGCGCCGGTCGCGGGGTTGATAGTGGGAAACCCCTCACCCCCATCTCCCAACACCCAATCCCCGCCCACATAATGGCCGAACCGCTTGCCGTGCTTGTCGAGCCAGGCTTGCGCGGTGGCGGCGGACTCCGGCGCCACACCCCAGGCCATGGAATCGAATGCGTCCCGAACTGAAGTCATGGTTCCTCTTGGGTGAGCGGTGAGCGGTGAGCGGTGAGCGGGACAAGCCTTACCCGCTCACTGCTCACCGCTTACCGCTCACGTCATAGGATGCCGGTGCGTGGCCGAATACCTGCCCGTGGCGTGGTGCTCCAGCTGCCGTTCGATGTCCGTGAGCAGGCTCGACGCGCCGAACCGGAACAGATCGGGACGGAGCCAGCGGTCGCCCAGCTCCTCCTTGATCATGGCGAGCCAGTCGAGCGCCTGCCGGGCGGTGCGGATTCCTCCGGCCGGCTTGAGCCCGATCAGGTAGCCGGTGCGCTCCCGGTATTCCCGGATCTGCCGCGCCATGACGATGCCGAAGGGCAGCGTGGCGTTGAGGGCTTCCTTGCCGGTGGAGGTCTTGATGAAATCGGCGCCGGCCATCATCGCCACCATGCTGGCGCGGGCCACCTCCTTGAGGGTGCCCAGCTCGCCGGTAGCCAGGATCGCCTTGAGGTGGGCCGGCCCGCAGGCGGCCCGAAATGCCTTCACCTCGTCATAGAGGGCGGTCCAGTTCCCGGTGAGCACATGGGACCGGGTGATCACGATATCGATCTCGGCGGCGCCGGCCGCAACCGACGCTTCGATTTCCCCGATGCGCTGGGCCAGGGGCGACAGTCCCGCCGGAAAACCGGTCGAAACGGCCGCGACCGGAATCCCGCTCCCGTCGAGGGCCTTGACCGCCGTCGCCACGAAGGCGTGATACACGCAGACCGCCGCCACCGTGAGCTCGAGATCGCCCACCCCCAGCTCCTCGAGCAGGTCCTGGCGCACCGGACGGCGCGCCTTGGCGCACAACCGCAGCACCCGACCGGGGGTGTCGTCGCCCGAGAGCGTGGTGAGATCCATCAGGGAAATCGCCCGGAGCAGCCAGCCCGCCTGCCAGGCGGTCTTGATCGAGCGCCGGGTGGGGATGGTGGCGGCCCGGCGCTCCACCGCGCTCCGGTTGATCCGGATGTCGCGGACCCAGCCCAGGTCGAGCGGAATGCCCGGGTTGCGGGGCACCTCGATCAGGTCCACCGCGGACCGGAAGGCGCCGGGGCTGGCGCGCCCTCTCGCGGGGATGGGGGTGGAGCTCCGGGCTTCGCGGGTCGTCATGAGGTGGGCCTCTGGTGTCGGGGCGAAATATAGCTCCCGGAGATACCGGTGCCATCGCGCGAGGGAAATACGGCGCCTCTTCCGCCTGCGCCCCATTGCGTCATCTTTCAGCCGTCCTGCCCGAGCCGCGCGAACCAGCCTCGACACCGATTGAGGAGCAGCGTCTCATGAGCCTTCCGGAGTCGCGCCTGAGCAGTATCCTCGCCGACCGGTACCGCATCGAGCGCGAGCTCGGGCAGGGCGGTATGGCGACGGTATACCTCGCCCACGACCTGAAACACGAGCGCGAGGTTGCCCTCAAGGTGCTGCGCCCCGAGTTGGGCGCGGTACTCGGATCGGAGCGCTTCCTGGCGGAGATCAAGATCACCGCCCGGCTCGACCACCCACATATCCTGACCCTGATCGATTCCGGCACCGCCGAAGGCCTGCTGTACTACGTGCTGCCGTTCGTACGAGGGGAATCACTCCGCGACCTGCTCAACCGCGAACGACAGCTCGGGCTCGAAACGGCGCTGGCCATCACCAAGCAGGTGGGCAGTGCCCTGGAATACGCCCACCGGAAGGGGGTCGTCCACCGGGACATCAAGCCGGAGAACATCCTGCTTCAG
>DATFGC010000064.1:0-8230 GCA_035249765.1 Gemmatimonadales bacterium
GCCCAACGCCAAGGAGGACCCGATGCACCTGCCAGCCCGCCGGGCGGCCGCCGCGGCCGCGTTCATCATCCTCGCCGCCTGCGGCGAGGGCTCGACTCCGCTCGACCCGGCCTCGGGTGTCCCGCCAGTCCCCGGCGCCCCCGGACTCCTGCAGGCCGACGGACCGGAGCAGGCGGCCCGGCACGAGTGGCTGGCCCGCCGTCTTGCCCGGGCACTCCGGGACGACCAGTTCCGCGGCGCGATCTACCGGGAGCTCCGGACCAGCACCGAGCCGGAGGGCAAGGTCCACCTCCAGCGGGTGCTCGCTCCCGGCAGTGCGGCCCGGCAGCGGCTGGCCGAGCTCAACCAGGAGACGCCCGAAGGCGTGGGGACGGACCTGGAAGGCTCCGCGGCAATCGAGATCTACCTCCCGGTCCTCGCGCACCGGGACAGCTGGCGCGGGGGCAGAGAGATCCTGGTGGCCACGGCGGAATCCGATCGGGACGCGCCGATCGGCTTTGACGTCGGGGGCCAGCGCCGGACCCTCGACCCCTCGCGGCCGCCGGAGGAACCGGTCATCGCCCTGGGGCGCGCCGAAACCGAATTCACGCCCCGGCTCGCCGCGACCACCTGTATCACGGGATGCGAGGACGAGCCGGGAAGCGGGGGCGGAACTCCGCTGGTGTCGACGCCCGGACTGTACCTGACCTACGCGAGCTTCACCCAGACCTTTGAGGGCTGGTTGAAGGGCAGCCCCGAATTTGAGGTCCACATCCTGGGGCAGGAAGGAAGCTCAACCGCCATGAAGAGCTACCAGTGCGCCGGGGCGCAGGCGGGCGGGCCTTATGTCTACGACCAGAACGACAAGCAATGGAGCGGATCGGTGCTGCTGTTCAGCCAGACCCAGCTCGACGCCTTCAAGGCCGCACACCCCAACCACTCGATCCGGGTCTTCCTGCTGGAGGATGACGACGGGGCCTGCGCGATCAAGATGGATTCGACCCGGGTGGCCACTCTCTTCAAGCAGCTGCAGACGGTCTACGGCAGCCTGACCGGCGGCAAGGACGAAAAGCTCTTTTCGCTCAAGACCTTCGTGAAGGCAGCGAGCCTCCTCAACCTCTTCAAGTCGGGGTGGTCTGCCATCACCACCCAGGACGATCTGGTCGGCAACGCCATCGAGGACGTGGTTGCCCGCGAATATTTTCCAGGCGCCAACTGGATCGTGAAGGGGGAGAACACCGTCACCAACGGGGCCATTCGCCTCGAGATGCGCTGAGGACCGGCGTGTCTCGCATGGCCGTCTGGCTGGGCTTCTGCTGTCTGGCACTTCCAGGCTCGTCAGCAGGCCAGCTCTCGGTGGGACTGTCCGTCGGGACCGCGAGCTTCTCGGGCGCCGCCCGGGATGGCGGCACTTCCGAGGAGGTGCGATTCCTCCCCTATCGTCCCACCAGCTTCGGGGTGCTGGTGGCCTGGGGCCGCGAGGGACTGCGACTGGAAGGTTCGGCCCGATATGGCGAGCCGGGGCTGGCCCTGAGCGGAGCGCCGCTCACGAATGCGGAGACCCGGTCCGGCGGGCTGCTGATCGTCTCGGAGAACGCGCTGCGCCTGGCCAGCTTTGCAGGCGGGGCATCGTGGCCGGTGCTCCGGCTGCGGGGAGGGCCGGTGATCCGGGGAGGAGCCGCGCTGGTCCTGGAGCGCTGGGCCTCCCCGGACTCGCCGGGGCGGACCCTGGCGGGGGTGCAAGGCGGGCTGGCCATGGAAGTGGCGCTCTCCGGCACCCTGGTCGCGCGCGCCGACGCCGAGCTCGGCTTCACCCCGGCGTCACCGTTTCGCGCCGGCGACCTGCCCGAGGGGTTCACGCCGCGAAGCACCTGGCGGCGGAGTCTGGCGGTGGCCCTCGTATGGTGGCCGTAGCCTGGATGCTGGATACTGGTTACTGGATGCTGGTTGACGGATGCTGGCGGGGAGTCCGTCGGTTCGTTCCGCGATCGTCGAGGCCTGAGTTGGCCTTGGCCACGATTGCTTGGTGGAGCCGACGCGTCAGGCGCCCCGCGGACGACTGAAGTTCCAGGATTTCCTTGAGATCATTACCCACGAGGTAGGAAAGGTCGGCGGCGAGGCGCTGGGCATATTCCAGTTCTGCGAGTGATCCAAGGGCAATATCAAGAAAGCGCGCGAACTCCCGAGCGCCGCTCTTCGCGGCACCTTCAGCGATATTCGCTCCTGCAGAGAATGCGCTCCGACGAACCTGCGCGGTGAGTCCGTACTGTTCCTTGACCGGGAAGGCCTCTGTGACACGGTACCATGCAAGTACTAATCGGTGGGTTGCCTGCCAGGCTTTGAGGCGTTCGTGAGGAGCCATGTAGAAAGGTATGCCCACACGACTGAGAGGTGGGCCTCTACATTATGCAGCATGTAATTCGATTAACGCACTACCACATCGAGCCAGGCGCCCAGCATACAGTATCCAGCATCTAGGGTCTAGCATCCAGTCTCCGCCCGCAGTTCGAGCAGTACACGGCGTCCGGTTCGGGCCGGGGACCACAGGAGAGACAACTGAGAATTGCTCCGGCGGGGACTGCGGGAGGGGCCTCCGGGACCACCCCGTCCTCTTCGGCGATCGCGCTCAGGGCCTCGGCGCTGTAGCGCGCCTTGAGCAGGTCATAGTCCTGATCGGAGAGCTTGCCGGTTTCCCGGTCGAACTCGATTTCCTTGAGGGCCAGCAGCGCGGTACCGCGGCGGGTCTCCTCGGGCGCTTCCGGCTCCAGCAGCTCGGGGCTCTCCCGGGGCACCCCCAGCACCGGCTCGAAGACCAGCCACAGCACCAGCGCCGCGATGGCCAGGGCGCCGACCATTTCGAGCGCCATCAGTCCTGCACGTCAGCCAGGGCTCGGCGCAGCGTTTCCTGGTCGGCGGGATTCGGAGCGGGCAGGCCGGCGGGATGCGACGGCAGGGGTTCCGGCGCCGCGTCGCGGGCCCGGCGCAGGAGCACCAGCCCGATCAGGGAACCGGCCAGCAGCACGGCCGCGCCGGGCACCAGATACCCGGCCAGGTTGAAGCCCTCGGCCGGCGGCGCCATGAGGATCTGCTCTCCGTACTTGGCCACGAACGCGGCCACCACCTCCTCGGGGTTCTTCCCTGCCGCGCGCAAATCCACCACTTCCCTATGCAGCGCCGGCGAATACTGGCAGGTGAAATCGGTGGTGCGGCAGACGTAGATATCGAGGTTGCAGCCGCAGGTGCACTTGAGCTTCTGCTCCAGCTCCTTGACGACCGGGTCATTGTCCGCCGCGGTCGCCACGGCGCGCTGCTGGACCAGGTCGGGCCGGTAGAGCGGGTCGCCCACGGCGCTGTCCGGCCGGGCCACCGGTACCTGGCCCGAAACCCGGGTCCCCAGCAGACCGAGCATCGCGCCCCCGAGCAGCGCTCGCCGGTTCATTCCGCGAGCCCCGCGCCGACCAGCGGCGCTTCGTAACCGGCCTGGGTCTCGCTCCGGCGCCGGGAGGTGATCATCGGCCCGCCGGGCCACATCGTCATGAGCCCCCCGGCGATCAGGATCGCTCCTCCGAGCCACACCCACATCACCAGCGGATTGATGGTGAGCGCATAGGTCGCCTGATCGGTGCCGCCCACCGAGCCGGCATACACCACGTAGAGATCCTCCCGCAGGTCGCTCCGGATCGCCACCTCGGTGGACGGCTCGAAGGTGTTCCTGCCGAAGCTGTCCCGATGCTGCCGCTTTTCCGAGGTCAGCCGACCGATCCCAACCCCGTCCTTCTTTACCTCGAGCGAAGCGGCGGAGACGAACCGGTTGAGCTGGTTGTATTGCGAGACGCCGAGGTGGGTCAGCTGGTAGGTGTGGCCATAGGGACTCCGGAGCTCGGCGGTCTGGCCGGGGGCCAGGGTGACTTCGCGGGTCACCTTGAAGGCCATGCCGGCAAAGGCCACCATGTAGGTCAGGATTCCCACGTGGACCACGTAGCCGCCGTAGCGACGCCGGTTGCGGGCCACCAGGTGGGCCAGCGCGCCGGGGATCGATTCGCCATGCATCCGCCGCCGGGCCCGGATCCCCCGCCAGAACTCCTGCGTCACGGTGCCGGCCACGAATCCCGCGAGCGCCCACGCGGTCAGGGCCCACCCCTCCCGGATCCCGGCGGCGAGCAGGGAGACCAGCACCACCAATCCGGTCGCCACCGGCGCGATGAACTGGCGCCGGAGATTCTGGGCGCTGGCTTTGCGCCAGGCGATCAGCGGACCGATGCCGGTGAGGGCAAGGAGGAAAAGTCCCAGCGGGATGTTCACCCGGTTGAAGAACGGCGGGCCGACCGTGATCTTGGTGCCCCGCACCGCCTCGGAGATGATCGGGAAAAGCGTCCCCCACAGCACCGAGAACGCAATGCCCACCAGGGCCAGGTTGTTGAAGAGGAACGCCGCCTCCCGGCTGGCCATCGACTCCAGCTGGCCCTCCGGCTCCAACAGGGGCCAGCGGATGTAGAGCAGCGCGAACGACAGCACCGCGGAGAGCACCAGGAACACCAGGAAAAACGCGCCCACGCTGCCCTGGGCGAAGCTGTGCACGCTGGCGATGATTCCGCTCCGGGTGATGAAGGTGCCGAAGATGCTCAGGAGGAACGAGGCCACGATCAGGCCCACGTTCCAGCGCTTCAGCATCCCCCGCTTTTCCTGGATCATCACCGAATGGAGAAACGCGGTCATGGTGAGCCAGGGCAGCAGGCTGGCGTTCTCCACCGGGTCCCAGGCCCAGTAGCCGCCCCAGCCCAGCTCGACGTAGGCCCACCACATGCCCAGGGTGATCCCGGCGGAGAGGAAGAGCCAGGACAGGATGGTCCACTTGCGCATGGCGTGGATCCACCCGGTATCCAGCTTCTTCGACAGCAGCGCCGCCACCGCGAACGCAAAGGGGATCGTGATGCTGATGTAGCCCAGGTAGAGCATCGGGGGATGAATGGTCATCCCCGGATTCTGGAGCTGGGGATTGAGCCCCCGGCCGTCTTCCGGCGTGAAGAGCAGCCGCTCGAACGGATTGGCCGCGAAGAGCATGGTGATCACGAAGAAGGCGACCACCAGGTTGGTCACCGCGGCCACGTAGGGCAGCAGCGCGGCGTGCCGGCGGCTGGTCAGCCCCTGCGCCGCGGCGCCGAAGAAGGAGAGAATCCCGGCCCAGAAGAGCAGGCTCCCCTTCTGCCCGGCCCAGAAGGCCGCGAACACATACGAGGTGGGAAGATTGCGGGAGGTGTACTGGGCCACGTACTCGATATTGAAGTCGTGGGCCAGCAGGCCCTTCCAGAGACAGAGCGCCGCGACGAAGAGCGCGGCGGCCAGCCCATAGGTGGAGCGGATGGCGGTCCTGGCCAGGTCGGGACGGGTGTCCGGACGCCCGAGGAATGCGGCTCCCGCGCCCCAGAGCGCCGTGAACAGCGCGAGCCAGAGGCAGAACTGACCCAGCAGTGTCACGGTCTACGCCTTACCGGATTTCTTGATCTCCGACTCGTAGCGGGAGCCGCATTTGGCCAGCACCTCGGTAGCATGAAACACGCCGTCCCGGCCGAATTTCCCTTCCACGATCACCTCGATATTGCTGGCATCGGTGAAGGTATCGGGAACCAGCCCGGTATAGGTGACCGGAAACTCGCTGCTCCCGTCCGTCACCCGGAAATCGATGGTGCGGGGGCTCTGCTCCCGCCGCACCGAGCCGGGCACCACCTTGGCGCCGACCTTGATGCCGACATCATGAAAGCTCGAGTCGGCCCGGGTCCGGGCCATCAGCTCTGTGGGGGTGAGAAAATACACTCCGGTTTCCTGGACCCCGGTAGCGATCAGCCCGGCCACCCCGGCCACGATGACCAGCGCGCCGATGGCGAACTTGGTGCCTGCCCTCATAGGTGCCTCCCGATGCTAAATATAGCAGACTCGAGCGGAGGGCCATCAGCCTTCAGCCATCAGCCATCAGCCTTTAGCCTTCAACGAGATCCTTTTGCCCGACTCGGCCACGTTCAGATCCGGTTGTAGAGCCGGTCGAGATCGGGTGGCTGGTCTGGACCTTCGCCCCGCCGCGGCAGCACCAGAGCCAGGACGCCAGCACGACGAAGGCTCCCGCATGACCCATATGACACGCGCCATCCTGAAGGTAGCGTGAAGAAATCATTAAGTGATCTTGCGTAAATCATTGCGAGTCAAAGACTTGCGGAGCTGGGCATAAGGCTGTATCGTGGCATCGGATCCAACCGACGTCCGGCGGACCATTCAGGAGTGAGCTCCATGCCGAGACCGCTCGCCTTTCGCAGCTCCGCTCTCCGACTGGTTGCCTGTCTGGCCGCCGCCGCCTGCACCAAGACCGAAATCGTCTTCCGCGACCGCGAGCCGTTCAATCCCGCGCCCGACCTGGCCAGCGGACTGCTCGGCTATTACAACGCGGACAGCCGGCAGACCACCTGCGGCAACTGCCACGTCGGGCACCAGGCCGACTGGTTCGCCACCAAGCACGCCAATGCCGAGCAGTCGCTCGCCGCCATCACCCCGGCCCCGCCCGCCACCTGTTATGGGTGTCATACGGTCAACGAGCGCGGGAACGGACTCACCGGCGCGGCCGGCTGGGACGTGGTCAAGAACGACGCCTACAAGGACGTGCAGTGCGAGAGCTGTCACGGTCCCGGCACCGAACACGTCAAGCGGCCCGACGACCGGAGCAACTGGCCGCTGGCGCGGATCGGCATGACGGTGGCCGACGCCAGCTGCGCCGCCTGCCACACTGGGATCCACACGCCGTTCGCGGAGGAGTGGGCGGCCAGCGGGCACTCCAAGGTGATTGCCTCGCCGGCCGGCCGGGCGGAGTGCGCCTCCTGCCATGAGGGGAAGGCCACGCTCAAGGCCTGGGGGGTGACGACCAATTACGTCGAGATGACCTCGACCGCCCATCAGCCCAACACCTGCTCGGTCTGTCATAACCCGCATGGATCGGAGAACACCGCCCAGCTCCGGTTCCCCATCGATACGCCCGATCCGGAACAGAATCTCTGCATGAAGTGCCACCTCCGGCGGGGTGAGCCCGCTCCCGGCTCGTACGGCGCGCGGCCCCACGCCCCGCAGGGCTTCGTGGTGCTGGGCACCGGCGGGTACCGCCCCCTCGGCGCGAACATTGACTCGCTCATCGGCCTGACGACGCATGCCAGTGTGGCCAACCCCCGCCTCTGCGCCGGCTGCCACGTGAATTCCTATGAGGTGACCGACCCGGCGACCGGCAACTTCGTCTTCAAGTCCACCGGGCATTTGTTCAAGCCGATTCCCTGCCTGGACGCCCAGGGTCGGCCCAGCGCCACCACCACCTGTGCGTATTCCCCGCCAGCCCGGACCTTCAGGGCCTGCACCGGCTCCGGCTGTCACGCTACCGAGGCCATTGCCGCCGGACGCTTGGCGGGAGTGCGTTTCGACATCGAGACCCTGGCGGCGCAGATTTGGGTAGACACCGACCAGGACGAGACCATTGACGCCGCTCCGACCGATGCGGGGTACCTCGCCATCATTCGGCGAGACTTCCCGGCCGAACTGACCGATCCAGCGGTCACCCCGGCGAAGGGTGCCGAATTCAACGTCCGAACGTTCGGCGAGGGTCGCTACGCCAACGGCGACAAGTCGCTGGGGGTCCACAATCCCTTCCTGGCCCGGGCGCTGCTGGCGGCGAACATCCAGGAGCTTCGCACCGCCTACAATCTCCCGGCCCCGCCCCAGCTGGTGGCGGAGCGCATGGGCCAGGCGCTGGACGATGCCCGGCGGCGCCAGCCGGCGTTCTTCAGGACCACGCGGGCGATGAAGTAGATTCACCCGGGTGATGCCGCCCATCGCCCAGACCGCCGACTCGCTCGGCGCCGCGGCCGGCGCCGTCCGCGACACGGTCACCGCGGCCCCGCTCCCCGGCGGGGCTGCGGCCTTCTTCCGGTTCCTGTTCCAGGTTCCCCAGTGGATTCAGATCGGCGGCGCGCTCCTCGCCGCCGTCGTGGCGGTGCTGGCGCTCCGGTCTTTGTGGAAGCGCCGTCAGGCCCTGTTCGGCTGGCTCCGGTCTCGGAGCCGGCAGGTGCAGGCCGGCCTCGCCTTGCTGGTGGTAGCGGTCCTCGTGGTGGCCGGTCTCACCGGAATGAAGACCTGGGACTACATGCAGCACGACAACGGGTTCTGTACCGGCTGTCACATCATGGAGCGGCCCTTCCGCCGCTTCACCGAAGGCTCCGGTCGGCAT
>DATFGC010000065.1:0-4706 GCA_035249765.1 Gemmatimonadales bacterium
TGGGTCCCAGGCAGGATCTTCGATCAGTGCAGCGCCACGGCCAGGGCGAGCATGGCGCGAGCCCGGGCCACTATCTCGGCTCCACCCGTATCGGCAGCTCGGTCCTCCAGATTCCGGTGCGCTGCATCACCAGGAGGCGAAGCATCCCTGCCGCCGCCGGGCGGTACTCGAAGTCCATGGTTTCGCCCGGGCCGGCGATCAGATCCGCGGGGCGGATGGTCTGGCGGTGGGGCGGCAGCTCCGCCCCGTCCTTGGCCAGCGCCCGCCAGCTCAGCACGCTGTCTCCCTGCATCAGCGCAATCCGGGCGGTCCAGTCGGGAATGATGTGGATCACCCGGAGCCGGTAGGTCTCCCCAACCTTCATCTGCAGCGGGTCGGGAATGGTCTTGCCGTTGATGCGGGGCGACCGGCCGGCCGGGGCGTTGCCGCCGAGCAGGATGAGCCGCTCGTGCGAGGGATCGTAGCGCCCCGAATCCACAACAAGCAGCGGCCCAGGCGGTTTGGAATGCCGCGCGGAGCGTGGTGGGCCACACCCCCCGGTCCCGGACCCCAGCCCCTCCCCCGCCCGGCACCGACGGGTCGACCCGGGCCGCGTAGGCGTCGCCCCGAGCGCGCCGTAGCCCCGAGCGTAGCGAGGGGGAAGGGGCGGAGCCCCCTGAGAGCCGCCCCCTCGCTCCCTTCGCTACGCTCAGGGCTCGGGGTGACACCTTCCCCCTCGCTTCGCTCGGGGTGACACCTTCCCCCTCGCTACGCTCGGGGTGACATCCGGTCATTCTCTCGGAAGTTCGACCACAAACACGCTTCCCCTCGGCACGCCGTCCTCCAGGCGAATCGTGCCCCCCTGGGCCTCGGCCGCAAGACGGCAGAAGGCAAGGCCGAGTCCCGACGAGGCAAACCCCGCGGCGGTCCTGAGGCCCCCGGCGCTGTACGGCTCGAAGATTCGGCTCCGCTGGTTTGCCGCCACACCGGGCCCCGCATCGCTCACCGCCACACGCACGCGGTCCAGGAGGCCGGTGATCACCACCCGCACCGGTCCCTCCACGGCGGTGTGCTTCAAGGCGTTACTGACCAGGTTCTCGAGGATGCGCCGGGTGAGCTCGGCATCGCACCGGCACACCGGATCGCCTTCGACTTCAACCGCCAGGACCCGGTTCGGCTGGAGCGCGCGAAGGCTCGACACGACCGTGTCAGCCAGCGCGGACAAATTGGTCCGGGAGCGCTGGACCGGCAGCACCCCTGCCTCGAGCCGGGTCAGGTCGAGGAGGCTCGTGGTCATCCGGTCTACCGTACTGGCGCCGTCGATCGCTCCCTCGAGGTCCCGGGCGCTCTCGCCGCGGACCTGCGCCTTGAGCAGCTCGAGATTCCCGAGCACCACCTGGATCGGCGACCGGAGGTCGTGCACCAGCATCTGCACCGCATGGGGTGCGAGCGATTCGGCGCGGGAGTGCCGGGCCACCAGCGCCTGGAGCACGATGGCGAGCCCGATGGCCAGGAGGACAAAGACCAAGGCGCCGAGCGGGGAGCCGGCTCCCGGCCGCGGGGTGAGCCACTGGAGCTCCGTGCCGGCGGTGAGGATGATGGCTCCGAGGAGGCAGCCGGCCGCCGTGATGAGCCCCCCGCGAACGCCGATGAGCACACCCGCCATCACGATGAAGAGGACGTAGAACACCGCCACCGGGGCGTGAATCCCCCCGGTGATCCAGGCGCGCTGGGTGACGATGGCGGAGAGCCCGAGGACCAGGACCCAGCTCGCCAGCACCGGACGTCCAGACCGGCTGATGGTGTGCAGCAGAGCGATGAGGGCGCCGACGGCGGCGACGGTGGTGGCGCGTCGGGACAGGGTCTCCGGCTCGACCAGCACCGCGATCCCCAGGACCACGGCGACCACGGCGAAGAAGGGCCACGACACGATCCAGAGCGCGCGCGCCCGCCGCCTGAGATCGGCGCGGGGGAGCTCGGGAGGAGCGAACCAGCCGAGGCTGAACGGGGAGGTCATGCGAGGAAGATATCATGGCGGTCCAGCCGGCAGGTCTCGAGGTACTGGGGGCGCTCAGAACCCCCCGCGCTTGAGCCAGTCGGCGGCCTGCCACATCCCGCGCTCCATCAGCTTGGGGTGGATCCGGGTGTCGATGAACTCCTTGCGGGCCCGGTAGTCCTTGTTCTCCTTGTCCCGCGTGCTCGCCAGGTACAGCCACTGGTAACCCGCCGCCGAATCCACCGCGACGCCGGCGCCGGTGAAGTAGCTCCAGCTCAGGTAGTACTGGGCGGCGTAGAGACCCTGGTCGGCCGCCTTCTGATACCAGGCTACCCCCTGGACCGGGTCCTTGGCGACGCCGATCCCATACGCATGCATCCGCCCGAGATTGAACTGGCCGTCGGCATCGTCGTTCTTGGCCGCCTTGCCGTACCAGGTCACAGCCTGCGCCAGGTCCTTGGCCACCCCCGTCCCGGTTTCGTAGGACCAGCCTAGGTAGTTCTGGGCCTGCCCGTCGCCCCGCTCGGCCGCCTTGACGTACCAGCGCATCCCCGCCGCGGAATCGCGGCCGACGCCCCCCCGTCCATTCATATAGATGAAGCCGAGCGAACGCATCGCGGGCCCTCCCCCGTACTCGGCGGCCGCACTCTTGCGGAACCAGGCGACCGCTTCCCGCTCGTTGACCGGCACCCCCTCGCCGCTGTAGTACATGACGCCGATGTCGTACTGTGCCGTGCTGAAGCCCGAATCGGCCCCGATCCGGAACAACCCGAGCGCCTTGACCGGGTCCTTGGGGGTACCCCGCCCGTATCGATAGGCGCGCGCGAGCTGGAGAATGGCCAGCATCTCGCCCGCTTCGGCGGATTGCTTGATCCAGGGGAACGCCAGGTTCCAGTCCCTGGGCACCCCGCGGCCGAGCGCGTAGATCTCGCCCAGCTCGAGGGCGGAGGATGCATCGCCCTGGGCTGCCGCCTTCTTGTACCAGGCGATCGCCTGCCGGGCGTCCTTGGGTACCCCGCGGCCATAGTTGTAAATCATGCCCAGCTGGTATTGGGCCTTGGCGTGGCCCTGCGCGGCGGCCTTGAGATACCACTGGCGGGCCTGGACCTGGTCGCTCGGCATCCCCATGCCGATCCGGTAGCGCTCTCCCTCCATGAACTGCGACTGGGCAGCCTGCTGGGCGAGCGCGGGACGCGCCGAACCGGTCAGCGCGGCGAGCAGAACGACGGTGAGGTAGCGGGACATGGCCTGGCTCCGAAGCGACTGGGGTTCCTGGCTATTGCGCAGAAAGGACCAGCGGGCCGTCATCGGGGCTCGCGCTCCGCCTGCTACCGTTTGAGCTTGGCCTTGAATTCTTCGATCCCGTTCTCCACCACGACGAAGGCTCCGGCCCCACCCAGGTCTCCGCCGACCAGCCGCGCCATGAGGAACCGGTCGTCCCGGGCGACGTCCCCCCCAGCACCGATCGAAGCGAAGGGAGCAGCGCCTTGACGATCGCTATCTGTCGTGCCATAATATGTCGTAGTCACACATATTGTGAGCCCCTATGCAACCCAACGAGCTCAAGAAGGGCAGTGCCGAGCTGCTCATTCTCTCCCTCCTCGAGAACGAGGCCCGCCACGGCTATCAGCTCTCCCGGCTGATCGAGACCCGGTCCCGGGGATCCCTCAGCTTCAACGTCGCGTCCCTCTATCCCCTGCTCTACCGCCTGGAGAAGAAGGGCTGGGTGCAGGGGCGCTGGGTCGAGCGCGCGGGGGAGCGCCGCCGCCGCTTCTACCGGCTGACCCCGGAGGGACACAAGGCCCTGGGGGCGCAGCGGCGGGTCTGGGCCGATTTCATCAAGGCGGTTGGCCGCATCGTGAGGCCCGAGTATGCCTGACCTGAGAGTTCTCCTGCCCGCGATCCTCGCGGTCTTCGCGCAGGTGGAGATGGCCCCGGCCCAGGGTACGCCGAACAGCTGTCGGGCCACGCCCGAAGACCTTCCCTATACGTCGTTCCAATTGTCGAATGGCTTGACCGTCATTCTCCACGAAGACCACAAGACCCCGCTGGTCGCGATGAACCTGCAGTACCGGGTCGGCTCCCGGGACGAAGCCCCCGGTAAAACCGGCCTGGCCCATCTGTTCGAGCATCTGATGTACTACGGCTCCGAGCACGCCCCCGATGGCTGGTTTCCGCAAATGGCGCGGTTAGGCCTGAGTGAGAACATCGGCCAGACCCACAACGACGTGACCCGCTATGCGGTGACGATTCCAACCGGCGCGCTGGACGCGGCCCTGTGGCTGGAGTCCGACCGCATGGGATACCTCGCAGGCGCGCTCGATCAAAAGAAATTGGATGCCCAGCGGGGCGTGATCGAAAACGAGATTCGCCAGTGGAATAACGAGCCGTATGCCGCCAACCTCGAGCTGATCGCGGCCGGGAGCTACCCCCCCGAACACCCCTATCACCACGAAGTGCTTGGGCTTTTGGAGGATCTCAAGGCGGCGAGTCTCGAGGACGTGAAGGAGTGGCTCCGCACCCACTATACCCCGAACAACGCGGTCCTGGTCCTGGCCGGAGACATCGATCCCCACACCATTCGCGAGAAAGTCGAGCGCTACTTCGGCGCCATCCCGGCCGGCCCACCGGTGCCCCGGCATTCGCGCTGGCCGGCACCGCAAACCGGCAGCCGCAAGCAACGGGTGTATGACCGGGTTCCCGGCTCGCGGGTGTCCAGAGCGTGGAACAT
>DATFGC010000066.1:0-4130 GCA_035249765.1 Gemmatimonadales bacterium
CTTTGCGCCGTTCCGCCACCGAAAGGCCCCCCATGAACAGCCTGCTGCAAGACCTCCGACTTTCGGTGCGCGGCCTCGCCCGCACCCCCGCCTTCACCACCGTGGTGCTGCTGACCCTGGCCCTCGGCATCGGGGCCAACGCCGCGATCTTCAGCGTGGTCAATGGAGTGCTGCTCGAGCCGCTTCCCTTCCCCGAGCCCGACCGCCTGGTGGACTTCCGGTTCCAGGAGCCCTACTGGAGCGTCTCGGAGCCTGAGTTCAAGGATTTCCGGCGCGACTTGCGGGCCTTGGAGCAGCTCGCCGCCTACACCGATTACGACCTCAACCTGGAGGGAGGCCAGGAGCCGGTGCGGATCAAGGGAGCCCGGGTGTCGGACGGGTTCTTCCAGGTTCTGGGGGTAGCCCCGCTGATGGGCCGGACCTACGCGCCCGACGAGGAGCGGCCGGCCCAGGTGCCCACCCCGGTGATCGTCATCGGCGAGACGGTCTGGCGCACCACATTCGGCGCCGATCCCGACATCCTGACCCGGGAAGTCCGGCTCAACGGAGTGCCCCGACGAGTCATCGGGGTGATGCCGGCCGAGTTCACCTTTCCTGACGCCGGCACCGGGGTGTGGCTGCCGCTCCGGCTCAACTACGACTCGCTCTGGACCCGCAACAATCACTATCTCCTGCTGGTGGGCCGGCTCCGCCCCGGCGCCACCGCGTACCAGGCCAACCTCGAGGCCAATCTGCTCACCCGGCGCTGGCCGGGGGACTTTCCCGAGACCTACGGCCCCGGCAAAGCGATCATTGCCGAGGTGAAGCCGATGATGGAGCGGGTGCTGGCCAGCTCTCGTCCCTACCTGGTGACCCTGCTGGCGGCGGTGGGCTTCGTGCTGCTGATCGCCTGCGCCAATGTCGCCAACCTGCTGCTGATCCGGGGCGAGGCTCGGCGGCGGGAGCTGGGCATCCGCTCCGCGCTGGGCGCCAGCGGAAGCCGGCTGGTGGCTCAGCAGCTCATCGAGTCGGGGGTGCTGGCGATCGTGGGCGGCGGGTTAGGGCTGCTGGTGGCCTGGGGCGGCGTGCGCGCCCTGCTCAGCCTGGCGCCGGCCACCCTGCCCCGGCTGGAGCTGGTGAAGCTCGATGGCAGGGTCCTGCTGTTCACTCTGGCGGTGTCGCTGGGCACCGGACTCCTGTTCGGGCTCCTCCCCGCGCTCCGCGCGTCGCGGGGCGACGCTTCCTCGGCGCTGCGCGACGGGGCGCGGAGCTCGTCCCGGGGTGGGAGCCGGATGCGGCGAGGGCTGGTGATGGGCGAGGTGGCGCTGGCGGTGGTGATGCTGAGCGGCGCCGGGCTCCTGGTCCGGAGCCTCCGGAGTCTCCAGCAGACCGATATCGGGTTCGACGACTCGAAGCTCCTGACCGCGCGGGTCAGTCTCCCGCCGCTCAACTACGACAGCGACGCCAAAGCGATTGCAAAAATCGCGGAGATCGAGGAGCGGGTCGGGGCGCTGCCCGGGGTGGTGAGCGTCGGGACGATGGGGTGGACCCCGGTGGTGGGCGGCTTCGGGACCTGGTCCATCTCGATCGACGGCACCGAGGCGGAGCAGATCGCCGGCGCGCCCAACGCCGATCCGCTCCAGGTAACCCCGGGATACTTCGGAACCCTGGGGGTGCGGATGGTGCGGGGCCGAGCCCTCACCGAGCAGGACCGGGAAGACGCCCCGCCGGTGGCTATCGTCAACGAGGCGATGGCGAAGGCGCTCTGGCCCGGGCAGGATCCGGTGGGGCACACCTTCAAGATGTACGGCAACAGCCAGACGCCCTGGGTCACCGTTGTAGGAGTATCCCGGGACATCCTGTCGAAAGGCGTCGGGAAGACGACGCCGCCGACCATGATCTTCCCCTACGCCCAGGCCGGCAAATCGGCCTACATCGTCCCCCGCCAGGTGACCCTCGCGGTCAAGACCACCGGCAGTCCCGAAGCGCTGGGGCCGGCGGTGAGCCGGATCGTGCACCAGCTGGACCCGGGAGCACCGGTGTCGGAAGTGCGCTCGATGGAGGCGGTGATGGGGACCGCACTGGCCAGCCGGCGGTTCACGACCGTGCTGCTGGGCTGGTTCGCGGCGCTGGCCCTGCTGCTCGCGGGGGTCGGGATCTACGGCGTGATCGCCTACGGGGTGAGCCAGCGCACCTACGAGATCGGCCTGCGCCAGGCCCTGGGCGCCGATCGCGGCTCGGTGCTCGGGCTGATCGTATCGGAGGGACTCCGGCTCACCGGGGTGGGGCTGCTGATCGGGCTGGCGGGGACCCTGGCGGCCGGGCAGCTCATCCGGTCGATGCTGGTGAACGTGAAGGCGACCGACCCGCTGACCCTGGCGGGGGTGGCGCTACTGCTCTCGGCGGTCGCGGCGCTGGCGTCCTGGATCCCGGCCCGCCGGGCCATGGCGGTGAGCCCCACCGAGGCGCTCCGGGGCGGCTGACCCTTCGCTTCGCTCAGGGCCGTCACGCTGAGCGCAGCGAAGGAGAAGCGGCGGGACTCACGATTGAGATGGGCCCCTTCGCATCGCTCAGGGTGACGGTCCGACCTCTCCCAAGGCTCACCCCGATCCCACCTGCTGTACATTTGTGAAGTTATAGCAATTACAGCAGAATCGCTGTATATTGCTGCAGTCCCAGCAGAGGCACGGCCATGGCCAGCAACCGGGGAGCCAACCCGTTCCGGATTCACGGGGTGGTCACCGAGCAGTTCTTCACCGACCGGGCCCTGGAGCTCGACCGCATCCTCGCGGCGCTCCAGGAGCCGGCGGCCAAGCTCCTGGTCTACGGGCCCCGCCGGATGGGCAAGACCTCCGCGCTGGTCCGGGCCATCGCGCGCCACGAGGAAACCGGCGGGGTGGCCTTCCTGGCCGACATGTCCACGGCCTCGACGCTGATCGACGTCGCCAACCGGATTCTGGAGGCTGCCGGGCGCGCGCTGGGGCGCAAGTGGAGCGACTCGATCAGCGACTTCGTGAAGCGACTCGGCATGACGATTACGCTCACTCCCGATCCCGGCTCGGGGCTGATCCTGCCCAGCCTGGACGTGAGTCTCCGCGGCGCAAAGCTGGAGGAGCAGCGCACCTCGCTCGCCAAGACCCTCGACTCGATCAACGGGCTGGCCAAGGCCCGCAAGACCCCGATCGGGGTGGTCCTCGACGAGTTCCAGGAGATTCACCGGTTCGGGGGGGAGGCGGGGGAGTGGCATTTGCGGGGGGTCATCCAGCACCACCAGCAGGTCAGCTACGTGCTGGCCGGCTCCCAGGCGCACCTCATCGAGCGCATGCTGGACAAGGGGCGGGCGTTCTACGGCCTGGCGGATCAGCTCCAGTTCGGGCCGATCGACCCGGCCCATCTCTCCAAGTGGATCGACAGCCGGATGACGAGAGGAGGGGTGAGCGCCCGGGGCGTCGGCGCCGCGATCGTCGCGCTGGCGGGGCCGAGAACCCGGGACATCGTGCAGGTGGCCCGCAAATGCTTCGACAACTGCCGGATGACGGGCCGGGCCGGTGAAGACGCCGTGCGGCAGGCCTTCGACGATGTCACCACCGAGCAGGAAGCGCTGTTTCAGTCGATCTGGAACGGGCTCACCGGTCCGCAGCAGAACGTGCTCCGCGCCGTGGCCGCGGACCAGGACGGGCTGACCACCCAGGCCTCCCTCAGGCGGTTTGGGCTCAGCAGCAGCGGAGCGGCGAGCAATGCCGCGAGCGCCATGATCCAGGCCGGGTTCCTGGTCAAGGCTTCCAGCAGGACCGGCTACGGCTTCGAGAACCCATTCTTCGGCCACTGGGTCAAGCGGGAGACCCTGGCGGATCTGGGCGCCGCGCTTCCGGCCCCCCGCGCATAGAAGCCAAGGACCCATCTCGAGGTTGAGATGGGCCCCTTCGCTTCGCTCAGGGTGACAATCCCGCTGTCACGCTGATCCTGAGCGTAGCGAAGGAGAAGCGGCCGGTCCTAATCCGACCGCAGCGACTCCAGCGGACTCACTCGCGCCGCCCGCCGGGCCGGCAGCAGCGCCGCGACGGCGCCGGAGCCCAGCAGCGCCAGCCCGGCGACCGCGATGCTGACCGGATCGGTGGCGCTCACGCCATAGAGGAACCGGCTCGCCAGCT
>DATFGC010000067.1:0-18721 GCA_035249765.1 Gemmatimonadales bacterium
CTGGCACGCCGCCTGGGTGGTGGTGCGCCATCCCCACGGGCCGGTGCCCAAGCTGATCTGGATCTACGCCGCCGGGATGCTGGGCTTCACCGCGATGACCGCGGTGCTGGCGCTCTACCTGGGCGAGGTCTTCTGCTTTACCGAAGAGACCATCGGCTACGTGTTCCTGTACGTGTCTTTCTTGTCGCTGGTGATGCGGTCGCTGCTGCTCGGGCCCATCGTCCACCGGATCGGGGAGACCGGCGCGATGCGGGTGGGCACCGTGATTCTCTTCTTCGGGCTGGTGCTCTATCCCCAGGTGACCAGCCTCTGGGGCCTGGCCCCGGTGATGGCGCTGGTGCCGATCGGCACCGCGCTGCTCTTCCCGGCGACCACCGCGCTCATGTCCCACGCCTCGGTCAAATCCGAGCTGGGTACCACCATGGGCGTGGCCCAGACTTTTGCCGCCATTTCGCGGGTGGTGGCGCCGCTGATCGCCACCTCGGCGTTCCAGCGGTTCGGACTGGGCGCACCCTTCTACATTGCGGGGGCCATCGTGGCGCTGGTGGGAGTTCTGGCGTTCCGGCTCGAGCCGGCACCGGAGGGAGAATCGGAGACCGCATGAAACTGCCGGAATCGTCCGCCGAGCTGGCGGGGGCGACCTGGGACGACTGCCTGCCCTACTACGAGGCCCTGGCCGGAGTGCCCCTCGACCCCGCTTCGCTGCCGGGCTGGCTGGCCGACTGGTCCCGTTTCGAATCGGCGCTGAGCGAGGCGGCCTCGCTGGCGATGATCGCCTACACCTGCGATACCACCGATCCCGCCAAGGAAGCGGCCCATCTCCGTTTCTCCACCGAGATTCTGCCCAAGGCCGAGGAGCAGAGCGTGCGGCTGGCCCGCCGGCTGGTGGAGACCGGCCTGGTGCCCGAGGGGATGGAGACGACCATCGCCCGGTTCAAGACCTCGATCGACATCTTCCGGGAGGAGAACGTCCCGCTCTTCGCCGAGCTGGAGGAGATGGCGTCGAAGTATCAGCGGATCACCGGGGGGATGATGGCGGAGTGGGAAGGCGAGCAGCGTCCCCTCCCGATGCTCTCGCCCTTCCTCCAGGCCCGGGACCGCACCGTGCGGGAGCGCGCCTTCCGCGCCACTGTCACCCCCTACGTGGACGTCCAGCCGGCGCTGTCCCAGCTGTTCGACTCGATGTACGCCCACCGTCAGCAGGTGGCCCGGCAGGCCGATTTCCGCGACTTCCAGACGTTCTCCTTTGCCGCCAAGCACCGCTTCGACTACACCCCCGGCGACTGCGAGCGGTTCCACGACGCGGTGGATGCGGTGGTGGTACCGGCCTATGCCCGGGTGCTGGCGGCCCGGCGGCAGCGGCTCGGTCTCGAGGCCCTCCGCCCCTGGGACATTCCGGTCAATCCCTACCGGGCCGAGCCGCTTCGCCCCTTCAAGACCGGCGACCAGCTGGCCCGGGGGACCGAGAAGATCATCGGCGCGCTCGATCCGGTGCTGGCGGGGCAGTTCCGCACCATGATGGACGAGGGGCTGCTCGATCTCGACAGCCGGAAGGGCAAGGCGCCGGGGGGCTACTGCGACACCCTCCATGTAAAAGGCCGGCCCTTCATTTTCATGAATGCATCGGGGGTGCTGGACGACCTGGTGACCCTGCTGCACGAGGCCGGTCATGCCTTTCATGCCTTCGCCTCCCATGCCCAGCCGCTGGTCTGGCAGCGCCATCCCGGGGCCGAAGCGGCCGAGCTGGCCTCGATGAGCATGGAGCTGCTGTCGGGGCCGCACCTGGGCCCGCCCGACGGGATGCTGGACCAGCGGGACGCCGCGATCGCCCGGCTGGAGCACCTGGAGGACGTGCTGGCCAACCTGGTGCACATCGCCTCGGTGGATGCGTTCCAGAGCTGGATCTACAGCAGCGGGGAGGGCGGCGACCCGGTGGCGCGGGACCAGGCCTGGCTCCGGATCCGGAGCCGGTTCGAGCAGGGGGTGGACTGGAGCGGGCTCACCGCCGAGCGGATCGCGCGGTGGTACCGTCAGCTGCATATATTCCTCTATCCGTTCTACTACATCGAATACGGCATCGCCCAGCTGGGCGCGCTCCAGGTCTGGCGCAACCGGATGCGGGACGGGGCGCCCGCGCTCGAAGCCTATCGGAATTTTCTGGCGCTGGGGGCCACCCGGCCGCTGCCGGATCTCTACCGGACCGCGGGGGCTCAGCTGGTGTTCGACGCCGTCGCGATGCGGCCGCTGATCGATCTGGTGGAAGAAGAGATCGACCAGCTGCGCGGTGTGATCAAGTAGTCACCCTTCGCGTCCTGCCAGGAGCTGCAAAATGGCCTTGCCCCTGCTGACCGCCCTGGTCGTCGCGACCGCGTCCCCGCTTCAGGAGTCGGTGGTCCCACCTCCTCCGCGGGTTCCGCTCCCCCGGCCGGCAGCCGGCGCTCCGGTGGCGCGGGTCAACGACAACCGCCGTCCCGCGGGCACCCTCTCCGGGGGGACCCTCACCCTGGCGCTCGACATCGTGGAGGCGGCCCTGCAGGCCGAGGGGGAGCACGATCCCGTGGTGCGGATCCTGGCGTTTGCCGAGCCGGGGAAGGCGCCCGAGGTGCCGGGCCCGCTGCTCCGCGCTCCCATTGGTACCAGGGTGCGGCTCACCCTCCGAAACCGTTCCGACTCCGCGGTGATGCTGGGCGGGCTCCGCCACTCGATGCCGGCGGGGCGCGACACCGTGCATGTCGCCGCCGGCGCGACCCGCGAAATCACCTTCCGGCTCGACAAGGCGGGAAACTTCTTCTACTGGGGAGCGCTCAAAGGCCTGTCCAGCTATGAGGATCGCTTCTGGCTCGACTCTCAGCTGACCGGCGCCTTCATCGTGGATGCCGCCGGGGCCCTGCCGCCCTCGGCGCAGGAGCGGGTCTGGCTGATCACCGAGTGGTTCTACGAGATCCCCGCGACCCGAAGCTTCGAATCGGTGCTGGTGTTCAACGGGAAGGCCTGGCCCTACAACGAGCGGCTGACCTTTACCCAGGGCGATTCGGTCCATTTCCGGATCATCAATGCCGCGGCGGTCGAGCATCCGCTGCACCTCCACGGGTTCTACTTCCGGGTTACCCGTCATGGCGGGGACCGGGCCGATTCGGTGGTGGCGCCCTCGCTGCAGCCGCTCCAGAACATGCGCAGGATTCAGATCGGCGGGTCGCTGTCGCTGTCGTTTGTTCCCACCACCCCGGGAAACTGGGTCTTCCATTGTCATTTCGCCGGTCACGTCGGCGAGATCGTGAGCCTGCACGGCTCGCCCGATGCGCAGGTGATGGCGGGCGATGGGGATGGCCGGGCGATCCCGTCCCACGATGCCCCGGGGGGGCACACCATGCGGGGGCTGGTGATCGGCATGCACATCACGCCGGCTCCCGGGTACAGGGAGCCGGCGGTGACAGACCGCCGGACCATCAATCTCCTGATTCAGAAGCGCGCCAATGCGCTGGTGGGCGGGCAAACCGGGTACGGGTTCCTGGTGCAGACCGGGGCAGCGGTGCCGGCCCGCGACTCGATCCGGATTCCGGGACCGGTGCTCGAGCTCAAGCGGGGCGAGCCGGTGCGGATCGCGGTGAGGAACAACCTCGATGAGCCGAGCGGAGTGCACTGGCACGGACTGGAGATCGAGAGCTATCCCGATGGGGTGCCGGGGTTCAGCGGGATCGGGGACCGGATCATGCCGCCCATTCCCCCCGGGGAGACCTTCGCGGCGGAGTTTACTCCGCCCCGGAGCGGCACCTTCCCCTATCACTCGCATCTGCACGAAATGCGGCAGATCGGCTCGGGAATGTACGGTGCCATCATCGTGAGCGATGCGCCGCGGGACACCACCCGCGACCACCTGGTCGTGGCGGGCGGCGGCGGACTGCCGGTCTTTTACAAGCAGGCGCCGAATTTTCTGCTGGTGAATGGACGCACCAACCCGAGTCCCCTGCGGATGACGGTCGGCGAGACCCACCGGATCCGGCTGGTGAGCATTCACGCCGACGAAGTCCTGCACTTCCGGTTCGGGACCGAGATCCAGGCCGCGCGCTGGAAGCCGCTCGCGCGCGACGGCGCCGATCTGCCGGCCGGCTTGCGCGCCGCTACCCCGGCGGTGATGACCATGGGCCCGGGCGAGACCGCGGACTTCACCTACGTGCCGGTCCGCCCGGGAAGCATGATGCTGGAGGTCTGGATCGGCCGAGGGCAGCGGGTCGTTCTGCCGGTGGAGGTGCGGGACCGCGGTGAGCGGTGAGCGGTGAGAGGTGAGACGGCCTTGCCTCCTTGCCTCCTTGCCCCCTCAGGCCGAGATTTCCCCGGTTCCGTGCGCCCAGGCCCACAGTGAGAAGGAGACCGGATGGCGAAGGAAGAAGGGATCGAGATGGAAGGGGTCGTGCAGGAGGTGCTCCCCGACCGCAACTACCGCGTCCTCCTGGAAAACGGCCACACGATCCTGGCGTACGCCGCCGGCAAGATGAGCAAATTCAAGATCCGGGTGCTGGAGGGGGACCGGGTGAGCGTGGTCCTCTCCCCCTATGACCTGACCCGTGGCAGAGTGATCTACCGACACAAATGACGTAGTCATCGCGAGGGCGCGCCAGCGCCCGACGCGATCTCGACCGGATTGCTTCGGGGCCTTCGGCCCCTCGCAATGACAAAACGGGCCGCTGTGGTGGCGGCCCGTCCTGTTTCCCGGAAGTCCGGGAGTTACTTGCTGGCCTTGGTCACATTCTCGGCGGCAGGTCCCTTGGCGCCCTGCACGATGTCGAACTCCACCCGCTCGCCCTCCGAGAGGCTGCGGAACCCATCCATGCGAATCGCCGAGTGATGGACGAAGCAGTCCTTTTCGCCGTTTTCCGGGGTGATGAAGCCGAACCCCTTCGCGTCGTTGAACCACTTCACGGTGCCAGTAACACGAGCCATTTCCCGAACTCCTGAGTTGTTGTGCTCCACCGGTGTCCGCGGATGCGGAGGCGCCGGCCCCCCTGTGAGCGCGAGCCCGTCTCGCGTCACGAAAGAATAAACGACCCAAGGCGACTGGCCCGGGTCGATCAGTTCACTCGCTCTCGCTCTCGAGATGGAATGCCACGGTCCCTGCGGTATGTCGTCGGCCCCAAGCTGCCGAAGATTTCCGGAAAAGTCAAGATTTCGGGCGCTTGAGCAGCCGGGAGAACGGGGCCAGCCAGGCCGGCTGGTCCGGGTTCGCGTCCCGCTTCACCGCGCGGTTCAGGGCGGCCAGGAATTCCCCGGCGGTCGGGTAGCGCGCGTTCACGTCGGCCCGGAGGGCCCGGCGCAGCACCTTTTCCACTTCCGGCCCCACATCGGGCCGCTCGGGCCGGAGCTCCGGCACCTCGTTGGTGGTTTGCCGTGCCAGCACCTGGACCGGGGTGATGCCCTCGAAGGGGGGCCGCCCCAGCAGCGCGAAATAGCCCACCGCCGCCATGCTGTACAGATCCGACCGCCCATCCACCCGCTCGCCCAGGAGCTGTTCCGGGCTCGCGAACCTCGGCGTCCCGCTCTGGCTGGTGGCGCCCCCGAAGATGCCCTGGCCCCGGACCGCGATGGCCAGGCCGAAGTCGGTGATCCGCAGGCTCCCGTTCCGCTCGAACAGCAGGTTCTCCGGCTTGATGTCGCGGTGCACCAGCCCGGTGCCGTGGGCGTGGGAGAGCGCCCCCAGGCCCTCCCGCATCAGCCGGAGCATCTTGGGAAAGGGGAGCGCGCCATCGGACTCGACCAGCTGGGCCAGGTTGGGTCCGTCCACGAATTCCATGGTGTACCAGATCAGCCCGGCCCGTCCCCCGATTTCGTAGATGCTCACCAGGTTGGGATGATTGAGCCGCGCGGCCAGCTGGGCCTCCCGGCGGAATCGCTCCACCACCGCGGGGTCCTGAATCAGCATCGGATGCAGCACCTTGAGCGCCACGATTCGCTCCAGGTGAAGGTCGCGCGCCCGGTACACCCGCCCGAAGCCTCCGGCGCCCAGCTCGGTCAGCAGCTCATAGTCGTCGCCCAGGGCGCGGCGGAGCCGCTTCTCCCAGGCCCGCGCGGTGTCGCCCCCGCTGGGCGGCACTGCGGTCTCTTCCAGCATCAGCGAAGTGGGGTGATCGCCCGCCTCGGAGGCAAAGTCTTCCAGCATCTCGGTGGCGGTGAGGTAGCGCTTGCCCGCGGTCTCCCGGAGCGCCCGCATCAGCACCCGCTCCAGCGCGGCGGGACACGCCGCCCGGAGCTGGGTGGGCGGCACGATCTCGGCGGGGTTCTCCCTGGGTTCCATGCCGGTGATGGCGTAGTAGAGCACCGCACCGGCGCCGTACACGTCGCTGGCCGGATCGCCGGACTGCCCGTCGCGCACTTCCGGCGCCATGTAGGGGAGCCCGGCCGGGATCTCGCTCTGGGGAATGACCGGCAGGGTGAGGCTGCAGAAGCGGAGATCGGTGAGCGTGCCCCGGCCTCCCGGGCTCACCAGGAGTCCCTGGGGCACCAGCCGCCGCACCACGATCCCGCAGGTGTGGGCGTGCTCCAGGCCGTTGAGCAGGAAGCGGGCGAGGTTGTGCACGTCGGGAATGGGGCGGGGACCCCGCGAGACCGCCTCGTGCAGCCCCTCTCCCTCGATCCAGTTGCCGACCCGGTAGGCGAGGTCGCCCGCGATGCCCACGTCATAGACGTGGCGGATGGCCGGGTGGTCGAGCCGGGCCAGCGCCTCGGCCTCCTTGAGGAACCAGGCCCGGAGCGGGTCGCCGCTGTAGAAGTTGACCCGGACGCTGACCCGGCGGTTGAGGGTGCGATCCTGGGCGACGAAGAGCACCCGCTCCAGGTTGGCGGCGACCAGCCGTTCCAGGCGGTACCGGTGCCCCAGCGCGCCGTCGGTAAGCTGAAAGAGCTGGGCCGGGTCCGGTCCGGTCACGTGTCGCGCGCGATCTCGACCAGATTGCGGCCGGCCCGCTTGGCGGCGTAGAGCGCCGAGTCGGCGGCCGCCAGCACCGCGGTGGGGGTGCGGCCGTGCCGGGGGGCTTCGGCGATCCCGAAGCTGAGCGTCGCCATGGCGAACTCCGGGTGTTTCACCGCCAGCTCCTGGAGTCCGGCCTGGAGCCGGTTGATGAACACCAGCGCCTCACTGGCGCTGGTCATCGGCAGCATCACCAGGAATTCATCGCCGCCCAGCCGGCCCACCACGTCGAGGGTGCGGACTTTCTGCTGGAGCACCTGGGAGATCAGCACCAGGTAGCGGTCGCCGGCGGCGTGGCCCAGGGTGTCGTTCACCAGCTTGAACCGGTCCACGTCGATCAGGACCACGGAGGTCCGGATCTGGTGGCGGTGACTGCGGGAGATCTCGGCGTCCAGCCGTTCCTCCAGCGCGCGGCGGTTGAGCAGCCCGGTCAGCTCGTCGGTGGTGGCCGCGTTATGGAGCCGCTCCACCAGCTCCGAGTTCTTGAGGGCCATCGCGGCGGCGAACGAAAGCGTGCCGGCCAGGTCCCGCTCCGCGTTGCCGTACACCAGGGAATTGATCCGGGGACCCAGGAGCAGCAAGGCCAGCCGCTCGTTGCCGGCGTCGAGCGGCACCACCAGCTCGGTTCCCTTGGGGAGGATCTTGCCCAGCCCCACTTCGCTGGCATCGGTGGTGGCGCTGCCGCTGGGGAGCGCCTCATCCAGCTCGGCGGAGGGGATCGGTGCCGGCTCCAGGGTCTGGTCCAGGGCGCGGTAACGCTTGGGGACGTACTGGCCCAGCTCGGGTCGGTAGAGGCAGGCCCACCAGGCGAAGAAGACTTCGGCCATGAAATCGAGGATCAGGTGCTCGGTCTCCTCGGTGGAGTGCATCGAGGAAAGCAGCCGGGCCACCTGGCGGAGGGCGCGGAGCTGGAAGACCGCGTCGTCCAGCGCCGCCTGCCGCTCCAGCAGCACGGCGCGGAGCTCCAGGACCACGCTGAGGCCGGTGGCCACCTGCATGGCCACCGGGCGCATGGCCGTCGCGATCGCGGGGGTAGCGAGGATCAGCAGCTCGGTGCCCCCCGAGGTGCAGCGGCCCACTTCCGCGGCGTTGCCGAACCCGTCGCCTCCGCCCACCCGCCGGGGAGCGGCTCCGGTCTGGTTGATCGAGAACCAGATCCCCTCGCTCTCGAACCGGCTCACCAGCACTTCGCGGCAGCGCTCGAACAGCTCGGAGTCGGAGCGGGCCTGCCGGCAGGCGGCCGCGAAGGCCCCCGGGAGGGAGGGAACAGTGGCCGAGACTCGGGTGGACATGACGAATAATACCCGACGGGCTTACTGCAAGTCAGGGACCGCGCGGCTCAACGGCCCAGGCAGCCTCGCACCTGGGTGCTCAGGTGGCGAAGCTCTTCCTGGAGGCTCCCGCGGATCTCTCCGCCCCGTCCGGCCAGCGCCTCGAGCAGCGCGGAGTGCCACCAGAGCAGATCGCTGGGCGGGCAGGGCGAGACGGTGCGGGCGTACTCCACGCCGAGCCGGCGGATGTCGGTGAGCGCTACGCCGCAGGTGTGGATTTCCGAGGCCATCCAGATGTCGGCCACCCGGGGCGACGCCGCGACCAGCCTGGCCAGGGCCTCGAAACGGGTGGCTTTCCAGGTGCGCTCCCGGCCCAGCGGGTCGAAGCGGGGCTCCGCCGCGGCTTCGGCGGCCGCGGCGATCAGCCCGCCGAAGCGGCGGGCGATGTTCTGATGCAGGGCAGGGACCCGTTCCTGCGGGGTGGCGTCCACCAGATGCTTGAGGATCCCGGCGACGACGGTGGCGTCATCGGCCTGGTGGCGGCAGAGGATGACGGCGACGCTCGCGGTGGTGAGCAGCGGGCTGTGGCCGTCGTAGCGGGAGACCAGCACCGGGTGGTGCTTGGCGCAGAAGGCCAGGGCATGGTGGATGCTGTCGGAATAGCCGTTGATCACGGGCGCACCGGCTCAGGGAATCCCGAGGATCTTATGAGTCTGGAGGGACAGGCGCCACTCCGGATGCTGGAGACAGTACTCCATGGCGAGGCGGGTATTCCGCTCCCGGTCGGGACCGTCCATGGGCTGGAGGAAGAAATGCCGGAAGTCGAGGTGGCGGTAGCGCTCCGGCGGGCCGCCCTCCTGGGGGTAGACCAGCTTGAGCTCGTCGCCGCCGGTGATCACGACGTCCGAGTCGGCCTTGGGAGACAGGCAGAGCCAGTCGATCCCGGCCGGAGGGGGCAGGGTGCCGTTGGTCTCGACCGCGACCTCGAAGCCGTGGCGGTGGAGGGCGTCGAGCAGGGGAGGGTCGAGCTGGAGCAGCGGCTCGCCCCCGGTCATGACCACGAACGGCTTGCCGCCGCCGGGCCAGCAGGCGGCCACCGCGATAGCGAGATCATCGGGAGTGGCGAATTTTCCGCCCCCGGGGCCGTCGGTGCCCACGAAGTCGGTATCGCAGAACTTGCAGACGGCGCCGGCGCGGTCCTCTTCCCGGCCGGTCCAGAGGTTACAGCCGGCAAAGCGGCAGAACACCGCCGCGCGGCCCGTGTTGGCGCCCTCCCCCTGCAGGGTATAGAAGATCTCCTTGACGGCATACGCCATGGCCCAAAGATAGGTGCCTGGTCATCGCGAGGCCCCCGAAGGGGGCCGTGGCGATCCCGTGGGGCGAGGCCCCTGGGTTTGAGTCATCGCGAGGCCCCGAAGGGGCCGTGGCGATCCCCCGACCGGGTATGTTTCGGCCGTGGCTGGCCAGCCCAGAAGAGGATCGCAAATGCTTTCTGCCCGGATCCGCGTCGCGTGTGTTCTTGCCGCCGCCGCCGTCGGCGTGCAGGGTTGCAGGGCCCCGGACTCCGTCGAGACTGTCATCGTCTACCTGAAGAACACCGAGACCTTTCAGTACCGGACGGTGGGAGGAGACGAAGAGGGCGCAACGATCTCCCTCCAGGCCGCGCATTACAGCATCAGCGAGATCCGTCGCGATGCAGCGACCGACTGGTACGCGGTGTACGTCTATCGGCCCGTGGCCGGCTTTGTGGGAGAGGATCACGCCGAGGTTGAAGTCCAGACCGGCTCGGACGGGGCGAGCGCGCCGACGAACATCAAGAAGATCGTCTTCCAGTTCAGCATCCACGAGTAGGAGGTATGGCGTTCGTCCTTCGACGAAAGAGCGGCAGATGAGCCGAACCCGCGCGCCCTTCGCTCTCGTCGGTCTTCTCCTGGTCCGGTGCGCGCCGGGTCCCGAGGTGGATCCCTGGCCGGCTCACGCGGAGGCCATGGTCGACAGCATCAGCGCTGCGCTGGCGGCCTATCAGGACCGCTTCGGCGCGGCCGACCGGGACTCGCTCCAGCGATTCTACGCCGATGACCCCGAGTGGAAGTGGGCGGCCAACGGCCGCTTCGGGATTCCCTCGAGCGACATGATCCGCTCGCGCCTCGACCGACTGGCGGTCTACCCCCACTGGCACATCGCCTACGTCAACACGTACATCCGGCCGCTCGGCCCGGGGCTCGCGGCCGTCATGACCGAATACCGGATGTCCTTCGAGGCCGTGGGGGGAAAGCGATCGGTCTACGACGGGGCCCTGACCATGTTCTGGAAGCATCGACCCGAGGGCTGGAAGGTGGTGGGCGGGCACAGCTCCTCGCGATCGGACTCGCAGCCTTAGGCTGCGAAGGCCATGAAACGGGTTCTTTTTGTGCTTGCCGTCTGCCTGCCCCTCTCGGCAGACCTTCCGGGGGCAGAGCTCCCGATGGAAGGTTACGACCGAGCTGCAGGGGGGGCTTCCGGACCTCCTCGCTCTCGGGGGCCGATATGGTCGCCACCGTGCCGCAACCGGGCGAGTCTGGACCGGCAATTTTGTCGGCCCCAACTCCATTCTGGCCTTTCACGCGGGTCTCCAGCTTGGACGGCAGATCGGAGCGAACTTCATTTACCTGGGCATAGAGGACTTCGTCGCCGGGAGCAGCTTCGGTCGAACCTTCAATGATCTGGTCCTCAGTGCGGGTATTCACTTGAATTGGCAATAGTGCCCAGCTTGCTCGAGCAGGTCATGGGTGAGGGCAACGCTGAAACGGAGTATGTTTGGTGGGAGCTTTCGGAGCTACGGTATGAAGGCCGTGTCCATGTGGCTGGGTGGCCTGATGCTTGGCTGCGGTCTTGCCCGACCTCTCAGCGCTCAGCCGAGCCCGGAAGAACTCGACATTCTCCGGGCCATCGCGCGGGTCAGAGTGGGCGACACCGCTCCCAGTCCGGCCATTCGCGCAGAGTGCCGGCGCCGGGTCGCGCAGCGCCAAACCGCGGCTGATGCGTTCTGCGGAGCAGTCCTGAGCGGCTTCCTGCCGCGTGACTCGACACTCTGGATCGTGTTCATCCGGACGGATCGCGTGGTAAACCTTGCCCGGTTTCTTGGACACCCCCTCGTCATTGCTCCGACCGCTACGGTCTATTGCCCATCGCGTAAGCCTCGTTCCAAGCCGTCACTGACAAGAGGCTCGGAGCAATGGTTCGGCCATCTGGCTTCGGTAAGGCTCATCCGGAAAGGCCCGGCCCTGGTCCTCGCCACGGTCAGGCTCGAATGCTGGGACGACGACAGACCCCTGCCCAGTGGAAAACCATCGCGGTTCTACGAAACCCGTGAATACCAGGTAGTGAAGCGCGGCGGTCACTGGCAGGCGATTGCCGGCATGATCAACGTAACCTGACGGCCACTGCTGGACTCGAGCAACGCGCACTACCGTGCGCTCGGAGACAAACGCGGGAGCACATATGCACATCTGGCTGTCGGCACTCGCATCCACAGCGGTCATTGTCTTGCTCCCGCGTCCTGAGGCCCTAGTCGCCGAAGCTCAGACGCCGGATAGCGTCACCTTCGCCATCACGACCAGCGTGTCGGGCCGGGAGGTGGCATTTGCCTTCGTGCGCCAATCCGGGGTGGAACAGATAGCCGCAAGTCGCATTGAGACCCGCGGCGACACGGTCTACGCCTGGACTCCTGCCCGCCTGACCATTCTGCCGAAGCTGCTCACCGCCCCGCTCCGGCTCAGGGCGCGACGGGGAGAGCCGTGGCTCCATATCGTGAGCGGCGCCTCGTCGGGCTTCGAAGCATGGGGGAGCGAATTCAGCGTGGAAGGAGCCATGCTGCGGATCGGGCCGGGAAGGTGATGGCGCCGGCCCGGTTCCAGTTTTCCGCAGCCGCGGCCTTCCTGGCTGCTTTGCCGGCCCTCCTCGCAGGCCTCGCCGCCGGCTTTCCGCTCCAGCCGCTCGGGTCCCAGGCCCCGGCCGAAACGAGGCTCCGGCCCCCAACGGCACGCCTGGACGAAGAGTTCAACCGAATCGTCGGACTGCGGGAGCTTGGTGATGGACGTGTTCTGGTAGCGGATGCCGGCGACAAGCGGCTGGTGGTCGTCGATTTCGCTCGAAATCAGGCGGCTCAGATCGGACGAGAGGGCAACGGCCCGGGCGAGTACGCGCAAGTTGCGCTGCTCGCCTCGCTGGGCCCCGATTCCACCCTCATGCCTGACGCCTTCAACCGGCGATGGCTGGTTTTGATCGGCGATCGAATCGCCCGCACCATCCCTCCGGGGGACCCTGCCGTCACTGCCTCGCGAGGTGTGGTGAGAAGCACCGACGAGCGCGGGCATGGGGTAAGCGTGACGCCGCCCCCCATCCGCAGCGGGGGTCAGGCAATGGGCAAGAGCGATTCGATCGCGGTCCTCCTGGTCACCCTCTCGTCGGGTGCAACCGACACGGTGGCACGACTCCGGACCGCTCCCCTGACCGTGTGGACGGAGCTGGACAATGCCGGGAAGGTTACCCGTGCGGGCCTCACCTACCCTCCTTTCTCTGTCGGGGAGGAGTCGCTGCTCTTTCCGGACGGCTGGCTGGCGGTGGCCCGGCTGGATCCCTATCGGGTCGACTGGCGGACGCCCGAGGGGCGCTGGATTTCCGGGGCGCCCCTTCCATTTATGCAGCAGCCGGTCGACACTCGCGAGCGCCAGGCCTACCTGGCCCGGCGCACCGCTCTGGTCGGCAGACCAGCGACGGCCCCTCCCGACGAGGCGTGGCCCGCCACGATTCCTCCCTTTCAGCCGTTTCCGCTGGTCGCCGTTCCGGACGGCGGCCTGCTCATCCTCCGGACTCCCACGGCCGGTCATCCGGGCCACCGGTACGATCGCATCGACCGGCGCGGACAGCTGATCGGCTGGGTCGAGCTGCCGGCTGCAGAGCGGCTGATGGCGATCGGTGCCCGTGGCGCCTATGTCGTCTCCACTGATGAGGATGGAATCCAGCGCCTGCGGCGGCATCCATGGCCGTGAAGGGAGTGATAGAACCCTCGGTTTCGCCGCTGGTGGCCGGTGGATCCGGACAATCGCCAGTTCACGCTCAATGTCGTCCGGTGGCTCGCCCGGTTCCTGCCCGGGGAGTGAGGTACCAGAGGCAGGATGTGGACTGACGAGATCCGGCACGCCAGTACTCGGGTCCATCGCCGCCGGCTCATGCTGGGCGTGGCGCTGGGGGCCCTGGCGGGCGGTGCCGCCGTCGCCGCCGCACTGGGCTTCGTGCCGATGGCGGCGATCGTCGCTCTGGGAGTCGCGGTGCTTGGAAGTGGATTGCTCCTGGGGTCATCGGCCGAACGGACACTGGGCCACCTATGGGGGTTGCCGCCGAAGGCGGTGCACCTTCCGCTCAGTCTGGAGGCCGACGCGTCCCCCTTCGACCGCGACGGCGTCCGCGAGGCCCGGCTCGGAACCCTGGGCTATTTTCGGGTGACGGCACAGGCCCTGGTCATCGAGACCCTGCTGAGCACGACGGGTGCCCGGCTTGAAGACCTGGCGTGGGCCCATGGCGTTCACTATCCGGCTCGCCGCTTGATCCCGTTCCTGGCCGATGCCTCGCTGGTGCTCAAGTTCGGCGATGGGGCCGAGCTCACGCTGCCCTGCTTTCATCGCCAGGTGACGCCGTGCCTGTCCGCCATTCGCTATTTCGCCGGCCACGTCGCCCTGGGGTGGGACCCGTCCCTGGCCAATTCCTGGGAGACCGATCGAGTAGCCTTCGTGGCGTCGGTGCGGGCCCGTCTCGGCCGGGTCTCCGGCGCCGGCGGCGACGCATGATCAGCGCCTGCGCTCCTTGCCGTCTGCCGTCCCCGGCGCGATCGCCAGCACCCGGAGGGGACTCCCGCTCCCTCCCACGATCTTGAGCGGTGCCGCGATGACCACGGCTCCCGTGGCCGGAAGCTGATCCAGGTTGGTCAGGCTGGCCAGGCCGAATTTCCCCGCTCCGTGCATCGTCGCGTGATTGGGAAACGGCGGATCGAAGGTCCCGGCCTGCCCCGCGTCGGTGCCCACGGTCTCCACCCCCACGCCCAGCACATCGCGGTCCCGGGCCAGCAGCTCGGACGCGCTCCGGTGGAACCCCGGGCTGTGGGGTCCGTCGGCGGCGACGTTGAGAAACGCGCTGGGCTCAACCCGCCTGCTCCACCCGGTGCGGAGCAGCACCCACGCCCCTGCCGGAATCCGTCCGTGCACCTCTTCCCACGCCACGATGTGCTCCGGCATCAGCAGGAAGTCGGGATTGGCTGCCACCTCCGCCGTCACGTCGATCACGCAGGCGGGCCCCACGAACCGCCGGGCCGGGATGGTGTCGCAGGCGTTGCCGGGCAGGTCCTTGCCGGTGATCCAGTGCACCGGCGCATCGAAGTGGGTCCCGGTATGCTCCCCCATGCGGATGGTGTTCCAGTACCACCCGGGACCCTTCTCGTCGAAGCGGGAGATGACCTCGAGCGACATCCCCGGTGAGGAGGCGAACATCGGGGGGAGCCCGATCACCGGCGTCTCCGGGCCGAGCGGCTGGGTGAGGTCCACCACCGTGAGCGTGCCGGCATTCAGCTCGGCGATCAACTGGGTGAGGAGCGGCATGGGCTACCCCTTCTTCTGACTGCGTTAGCGCTCCTTCAAATGCCGCGCGAATTCATAGCGGTTCTCCAGCAGCGACAGGTCGGTGACATAACCCGCAGGGCCCACCGCCTCCACCTTGGCCACCAGGGTGGAGAGATCGCCTGCCTCGCGCGCGGCCCGGAAGGCGTCGCGGAGCTCCTCGAGGGTGGCCACCGTCGCGGTGCGGGGCACGCCCGCGCCCCTGGCGATGGCCGCGAGGTCGCTCCCGGTGGCGGTGGCCGTCGGGAATCCGCCCACCGACAGCAGGCTTTCGTTGTCGAACACCAGGTGCACCAGGTTCCGGGGCCGGTAGCGCGCCAGGGTGGTGAGCCCGCCAAGGTTCATGAGCAGGGACCCGTCCCCGTCGAGCACCACGACCGGCAGCTCGGGCCGCGCGATCGCGATGCCCAGCCCCACCGAGGAGGCCAGCCCCATGGCGTGCTGCAGGTAGAAGAAGTTGGGCCGGTGGCCGATCGACTGGAGCTCCGCCGCCACCGCGCCCATGATGGTCACCACCACCGAGCGTTCCAGCTCGGGGTAGATGGCCTGGATGGCATCGAGACGGCGCGTCAATCCTCCCACATCAGGTCCCGGCAGAGCAGCAGCGCCACCGGGCGACTGGCCGAGTGGGCCAGCGTGTGCGCCTGGGCGATCCGCTTACCGACCTGCTCCGGTGCCTCCAGCCGGTCGAAGGGAATCCGGAGCGCCGTGAGGACGTGCTCGGTCACCCCGCCCCCCTCGGTCTGCCAGGGATCCTTCTCGCCGAAGGAGCCGCGCTGGCTGATCAGCATGAGCAACGGAATCCGGTAGAGCTGCCCGCAGGACACGATGCCGTTGATCGCGGCCAGGAAGCCGTGGTTCTGCATCAGCATCGCCGACTTTCCCCCGGCCAGGTGCGCCCCGGTGCTGATGCCGACCCCTTCCTCCTCCTTGGCCAGCCGCACCAGGGTCATGTCCGGGTCCTCTTCCGCCATCCGGATGAGGTGAACCAGCCAGGTCTCCGGCAGCGCGGAGACGATCCGAATCCCGGTCTCCTTGAGTCCGCGGTAGACGAGGGTCGAGCTGGCCAGGGAGACGGGCATGACTAACTATACCGCCGTAACGGTCCCGAGCACGCTGGTCAGCAGCCACCAGATTCCCACCGTCAGAATCCCGGCCGGAATCCCGAACCGGATCCAGTGGTAGAGCCAGGCCGGGACCGGCCGCTCTCCCCCGGCGGAGAGCGCCTGGAGCGCGCGGGATCGCTGCAGGCACCAGCCGACGGTGAGGACCGCCAGCAGCGCGCCCAGGGTTTGCATGCCGGAACCGAAGGTGAGGTCCCAGGGGATGAAGATCGCGTTGTTGATGGTGGGGGGGATGGCGATGAGAAAGACCGCCCCGGCCATGACCAGGACGGCGCGGGTCCTGGTCAGCCGCGTGTTATCGGTGAGGCCGGTCACCAGCACCTCGAACGCCGCCACGTCGGAGAGGTAGCCGGCGCCGAAGAGCCCCGCGAAAAAGAGCAGCCCAAAGAGCCAGCCCAGCGGCATCGCGGCGAAGGCCTGCGGCAGCGTCGAGAAGATCAGCCCGGGTCCCTGGGTGGGCTCCAGTTGGAAGGCAAAGACCGCGGGGATGATCGCGAGTCCGGCCAGGAGGGCGGAGCCGGTATCTCCGATCGTCGTCCAGATGGCGGTCCGGGCGATACTCTCCCGCTCCCGCAGATAGGAGCCATACACCACCATGAATGTGCCGCCCAGGGAGAGCGAGAAGACCATCTGGCCCAGCGCCCCGACCATCACGCGGGGAGTCAGATCGGCCCAGCGGAACTCGAGGAAGAGCCAGCGCACCCCGTCCCCCGCGCCGGGCAGGGTGAGGCCGCGCACGATGAGCACCACCAGAATCAGAAACAGCGCCGGCATGATGATCGTGCTGGCGCGCTCGATGCCGGCTCGCAATCCCTTGAGCAGCACGATCGCGCAGCCCAGGATCACCGCCGCCGTGCAGCCAAGCTGCAGCAGGAAGGAGGTGGCCTCGAAGCCCCGGTCGGGGGGCAGGATGGCCGCGGCGTCGAGGGAGAGGCCCAGCGCCCGGGCGGCCTGCCCCAGCGCGTGATAGAGCACCCAGCCGATCACCGCCGAGTAGTATCCGGTGGCCGCGATCACCACGCAGAAGAAGAACCAGCCGGCCTGGCGCCCGAAGGGGAATCCTCCCGCGGCAAATGCGCCGACCGTGCCCCGGCGGGTGTGGCGGCCGAGCGCGTATTCCGTCATCAGCGCCGGCACGCCGATCACCAGCGCCAGGAAGACGTAGAACAACACGAACGCGGCCCCGCCGAACTTTCCCGCCATGTAGGGAAAGCGCCAGACGTTGCCGAGCCCGACCGCGACACCGATCATGGTCATGATGGTGCCGAATCGGGAGCCGAAGGTCTCGCGCTGCGTCGTGCCGGTCATCCGCTCCGGGTGACCTCCGCCAGCAGATCCAGCGCGGTATCGACATCGTCGAGCGAGGTATAGAAGTGGGGCGCCAGCCGGATCACCGGTCCCCGCGCCGCCGGCAGCACTCCCCGGGCCCGCATCGCGGCCTCGACCCCGTGGGCATTCTCGACCAGGAACGCGGTGCTCACCGTCTTCCGCGACAAATCGTTGACACCGTGCAGCCGGAGCCCCCGGGCCCGGCCCCCGTCGATCATGCGCTGCCCCAGCACCTGGTGCCAGGCGCGAATCCGCCCGACGCCGAGCTCGGCGATCATCTCCATACCCGCCCGGGCGATGTAGGCATTGAGCACCGGCGGCGTGCCGGTGTCGAACCGGCGCGCGCCGGGAGCCCAGTCGAGCTGCCTGGGATCGAAGCGGAAGGGCTGGACCCGGCCGAACCAGCCGGTGATCGTCGGGCGGAGTGTGTCCGCCAGCTCCGGCCGCACATAAAGAAACGCGATTCCCGGAATGCCCATCAGGAACTTGAGATTCCCCGACGCGAGGAAATCGACATCGAGTGACTTGACGTCGATGGGGATGGCGCCCGCGGTCTGGTAGGCGTCGGCGTAGAGGAGGGCGCCGTGAGCATGGGCCAGCCTGCTCAGCGCCTGGAGGTCCTGGGTGAAGCCGTTGAGGAAATAGCCATGGCAGGCGGAGACGATCAGGGTACGATCGGTGATCGAGGGTTCGTAGGCGGGCAGCTCGATCCGGCCGTCGGTGACCGGTACCCACGACACCCTGGCGCCCCGGCTCTCCTGCGCCAGCCATACCTGCCCGACCGTCGGGAACTCCGCCTCGGTCACCACCACCCGGTTGCGCGGGCCCGCGAAATCCAGCGCACTGGCCACCGCGCTGGTGGCCTCCGACACCGAGCTGGTCACCGCGATGTCCTCCGGCTCGGCCCCGATCAGGCGGGCAAACGCCGCCTTGGCCTCCCCCACCTCGGCCATCCACGCATCCCAGTCCATCCCGGCGCGGTTCCACGAATCCAGATACCGCTCCGCGGCGGCCCTCGTGGCGGAGCCCTGGGGCGCCTGGGAGCAGTTGTTCATGGGAATACACGACCCGAGCAGCGGGATCTGCGCGCGCCAGGCGGCCAGGTCGTAGGCGGGAGACGCGGGCGGGGCGATGAGGCGCTCCGGGGCTGGGGCTGGCGAAGGATGCGGGTGCTGCGGTGTATACTCAAGGTTTCGAGGGATGTCATCGCGAGGCGCCGGAGGCGCCGTGGCGATCTCGCACCCCATCCTCGAGGGCCATCCGATCACGTGACCGTACCCGACCGCGCCGCCGACTCCCCGGCATCGCCCGCGCGGGAGCGCATCCCGGCGCTCGATGTGCTGCGCGGCGTCGCGGTCGCCGGCATCCTCTTCGCCAACGTGCTGGTGTTCT
>DATFGC010000068.1:0-4014 GCA_035249765.1 Gemmatimonadales bacterium
AGACACCCTGCAGATCGAGGAGGGGTCGCTCTACCCCGCCCTCCACCGCCTGGATGAGCGCGGGCTCATCGAGGCCGAATGGGGTCTCTCCGGAAATAATCGCCGAGCCAAGTACTATGCCCTGACCGTGGCGGGGCGCCAGGCGCTCAAGGCCGAATCGGCCACCTGGGCCCGCTACGCCCGGGCGGTCTTCGCCGCACTCGACGCCCCCGCTTCCCTCAAGCCGGCCCGGGCCTGATGGGCACCCCGCGAGAGCCGCTCTGGCGGCGCTACCTCCGGTTCTTCGGGCCCGACGTGGACGCCGACGTCGAGGAGGAGCTCCGCTTCCATCTCGAGATGCGGGAGCAGCATTACCTGGCCCGCGGAATGGATCCCGCCGAGGCCCGCGAGGCTGCCCGAAAGAAATTTGGTGACTTCGGCCGCCACCGCCGGGCGTTGCGGCGCCAGGACGGCCTCCGGCTGCGTCGAAAACTATGGTCAGCGCGGCTGGGGGAATGGATCCAGGACCTGCGGTACGCGACCCGTATGCTGTGGCATCACCGTGGCTTTTCCGCCGCGGTCATCGCGACCCTGGCCCTCGGCATCGGCGCCACCACCGCCATCTTCAGCGCGGTGGATGCGGCAATGCTCCGGCCGCTGCCATTCCCCGCGCCCGATCGCCTGGTCGAGCTCCGCCACGTGAATCTTCCCTTTTCTCCGCGCGGAGGGGCCGAGGAGCCCGATCCCAGGCCCAACGTCCGGACCGTGGGTCAGATGAAGGAAGTCTTCTCCGATATCGCGGTCTACGCGGCCGGCGGACTCAATCTGAGCGGTATCGGCGCGCCGCTCCGGGTCCGCGTCGGGGTGGTGACCGAAGGATTTTTTCGGACCCTTGGCGTGCCGGTCGGCTCAGGACGGACCTTCTCGCCGGACGAAAGCAGGCCGAACGGGCCCCCGGTGACCGTCATTTCCCACGGACTCTGGCAGCGGCAGTTCGGCGGGCAGCCTGCAGTCGGAAGCACGGTTCGACTCAACGGCAAAGCCTATCAGGTCATCGGTACCATGCCGCGCGGATTCGGTTTTCCCGAGAACGTCGACCTCTGGATCCCGCTCACGCTTCCGATGACGTTCGCGTCGTTCGAGCCCTTCCGCGGATACATCCCCTCAACCACGATCGCGCGCCTCGCGCCTGGCATGAGCAGGGAAATCGCAGCCGACCGTCTGCGGGCGCGCTGGAGAGGCATTCCAGCCGACTTCGCGGACGACGCCAGGGAGGTCATGGCCGCCCCACTCCGCCCGCTCCAAAGAACCCTCGTCGGTGAGCGGCGGACCCCGATGCTCCTCCTGCTCGGAGCCACCGCGTTGCTGCTCCTCATCGCTGGCGTCAACGTCACCAACCTGCTGCTGGCACACGCGGCTACACGGGAGCGCGAGCTCGCGGTGCGGACGGTGCTTGGGGCCGGCCGGGGGCGCCTGGTCCGGCAGTTGCTTGTCCAGAGCACCGTGCTTTCGCTCGCCGGCGCGGGCTGCGGCCTGCTCCTGGCCTACACCACCCTGGGCCTGGTGACGGGACTCCTGCCCAGGGAGATGATCGATCTCACCGCCCCGGTCCTGAACGGCCGACTGCTGGCGTTCGCGATCGCTCTGGCGATCATCACCGGGCTGGGATTCGGAATTCTGCCGGCGCTGGGCGCCGCCCGGGCCGACGCCCAATCCGTGATGAAGAGCGGAGGCGGCCACGGAGCGACGGCGGCCCGGCGGGGCCGCACTCGAAGGGTGCTGGTCACGGCGGAGCTGGCACTGGCGCTCATGCTCCTTGCGGGATCGGGCCTGATGCTCCGGAGCTTTCGGGCGGTACTCGCCATCGATCCAGGATTCGCTCGCGAGCACGTAGCCAGCCTTCAGATCTCGTTTGACCGGGCCAGCTATCCCCGTTCCGGCGTGCTGGTGGCCATGATCGAACGCCTGCTCGACCGGATCACCAGCATCCCGGGAATCGAGACGGCCGGCACGATCAACGATTTGCCGCTGAGCGGGGTGGGAGGCGTCTCGATCCGGGTGAACCCGGAAGGCGCGCCGCAGGGCCAACGCACTTCGAAGCCCTATGCCAGGTACCTCAAGGCCGACGCGGGATATTTTCGCACCATGGGCATCCGCCTTCTGCAAGGCAGATTGATGCGGGTGACCGATGACAGCCTGGCGCCGCGCGTGATGGTTGTGAGCGCCAGCATGGCTCGAGAAGTCTGGCCCAACCAGAACCCGATCGGGAAGCGCATTCAGCTACTCGACCCCGACACCGTCGGAGTGCGCACGGTGGTGGGGGTGGTAAGCGACGTGCGGGAGCGTCCGGAGGGTGAGCTCCAACCGCAGATGTACTACCCGATCCACGAAGAGGCACCCAGCCAGGTGGCGCTGGTGGCTCGCGGCACCCTGCCCGAAGGTGAGATGCTGGCGGCGCTCCGCGCGGCAGTCCGGGAGGTCGATCCGAACCAGCCGATCTACGCGGTCCGGACCCTGAGCGAGCTCAGGCACGAGTCCCTCACCGCCCGGCGCTCCAATACCACCCTGATCACCGCGTTCGGCGCACTCGCGCTGCTCCTGGCGGTGCTGGGCGTCTACGGGGTCGTCGCATACGGCGTGACGCTCCGCACCCGCGAGTTGGGGATCCGCGCGGCGCTGGGCGCGGGACGCGCCGACCTGATGCGGCTGGTGCTGAATGAGGGGATGGGGGTGGCGGTGATCGGAGTGGGGATCGGCCTCATCGGGACGCTCGCGCTATCGCGGCTGCTGCGGGGGCTGCTCTACGGCGTGGAGCCCTCCGACCCCGTGGCCATTGCAGGCGCCGCGATGGCCTTGCTGCTTCCGGTCGCCGCCGCCACGCTGATTCCGGCCCGGCGGGCGGCGCGGCTGGATCCGGTGGAGGTGATGAGGAGCGAATAGCGAGGAGCGAGGAGCGAAGAGGAACTACCGCTTCGCTCTTCGCTCCTCGCTGCTCCCTACACGGCGTCCGATAGTGACGTAAACGTAAAGTCCCGCACTCGCATCGGCGGCACCATGCTCCCCTGCACCCGGATCGGGCGGCCCAGCGCCTCGATGTTGTTGAGCATGATGATGGGCGACTCGTTGAACCGGAAATTCTTGATGGCGTGCTTGATCGCGCCGTTCTCGATGAAGAAGGTGCCGTCCCGGGTGAGTCCGGTGAGCAGCAGGGTCTGGGGATCCACAAACCGGATATACCAGAACCGGGTCACCAGGATCCCCCGCGCCACATCCTTGATCATGTCGGCCACCGACGCGTCTCCGCCGGCCATGATCATGTTGGTGGGGAACGGGGTGGCCGGCTTCTTCTGCTTTTCGGCCCAGTAGCGGGAGTAATACAGGTTGGCCACCACGCCCTTGTCGATCCACATGGTGCGGGCGGTGGGGCGGCCGTCGCCGATCCAGGGGCTGGCGGGCACGTCCTTGTCCTGCGGATCGGACCAGATGCTGATCTTGTCGTCCACGAATTTCTCACCCAGCTTGCTCCCGCCGCCCGGCTTGGAGAGGAAGCTCCGGCCCTCGTCGGTCTGCCGGGCGTTGAAGCTCCCCACCAGCGGCTGGAGCATCTCCACCACCGCCTCGGGCTCCAGAATCACGGTGTACTTGCCCGGCTCGATGGCGACCGGGTTGCGGGAGGCCACCGCTTTTTCCAGCGCGATGTTGGAGATCTCCTCGGGCTTGAAGCCGGTGATGTCGTTCACGTCGCGGGCCACGTAGCCCGACCCGGTGCCGTCGTTGCTGCGCACCGTCACCGAAAGACTGGCCTGGGTCTGCCGGTAGAAAGCCGCCAGCCCCTTCGAGTTCATCATGCCCTGCCAGCTGACTCCGTTCTGGAAGAAGCCGGCGGCGGTGCAGTCCTTGGCCGCGGCGGGGCTAATGCTGGCTCCCGCGACCCGGGCCCGGTACTCCGGAGAGATCCCCGCCGTGGCGGCGGAGTAGGCACCCGGGCTGGGCGACAGGTACTGCTGGGGGCCCAGCGGAGGCATGAACTCGGGA
>DATFGC010000069.1:0-3189 GCA_035249765.1 Gemmatimonadales bacterium
TAGCGGTGACCTGAAAGGTGCCGGGACTCGACCCCGCGGTGTATTCACCCGACTCGGTGATGGTGCCCCCGGTCGCGGTGAAGGTCACCGGGCTGTCCTTGCCGCACCGCATCGCGGTCGCGGTGAAGGTGGTCCGCTCGCCTGGGTTGAGGGTCACCGAGGTCGGGGCCAGGGTCACCCCGTCGGCTGATTTGTTGCAGTTGTTGAGCAACAGGCTCAAGCCGGCATTGGCGCCGATGTTCCGGTAGCTGCCGTGTTCCGGGTCGTCCTTGGGCATGTAGTCGAAAGTGCCCTCGATCCGGAGCGGGCCGAAGCGGAATCCCGCCACCCCTCCGATCCCGTTGTCCTGGAAGTCGGCATCCTCGCCGTAGTTGTTACGCACGTACCGGGCGCCGAGCAGGAAGGCGCTGCTTCCGCCGAGGGGGAAATTGTAGGTGAGGCCGGCGTGGATCGGGATGTGGTTCACCCGGCCGCCGCCCGCGGCATCCACCTCGTCGTAGCTGACGTCTCCCTCGAGGGCGAGGTTGCGCAGCAGGAAGATCCCGAGCCGAAACCCTCCGCCCCAGCCGTTCTCAGCCGGCAGTTTGCGGAGGATGTCCGTCCCCAGGGTATCGCTGTACTTGGTAAACCGACCGAATACGCCGATCTCGACGGCTCCCCCCGACTGGGCCGCGACCGGCGCGGCCACCAGCAGCCCGGAGAGCGCGAGCAGAAGCTTCCCGCTGCATCGCATAGGGCCTTCTCTCCCTTCCACATGGTCACTCGGCCGCCATCCCGCGGCCGCTCGATTTCCGCCAAGGCCCCCGTCGAGTCCCTGGGGGCCTAGAGAGTGACGTTTCAAAGGGAGAAATCACTACACCGCTTAGTCCAGCGCCTCCAGGTTTTCGGCCGCGACCTCCTGGTCCAGGTAATCGGACTGGGACAGCAGGGTCCGGTCCGGGTACCACACGAACACCACCGTCCCGGTCCCGATCAGCTTGATGAGCCGCTTGGCTGACCGGGCCGGCACCCCGGCGCAGCCCTCGGTCAGGCCCATGGTGCCCCGAAGGGCCCGGGCCTCGCTGACGGCAGGAGTGCCGTGGATCAGGAGCCCCCGGGTATATGCATTGTCATTGATGCCCTTCTCGAGACCGATCAGGGGCAGGGAGCGGCCCCGGACTCCGTAGAAGGAGTCGCCGGTGATGAAGGTTCCCAGGCTCGACTGGTGGCTGCCGTCCACGTTGGAAAACCGCTCCGCGGCGACCCGGGATCCGGAACCGAGCCCGTGCGCGACGTAGTCCGTGGCCAGGACGCTGTCGGTGGCCAGATCCACCACCCAGAGCCGCTTTTGCGTCGCGGGCCGGCTGTAATCGATCACCGTCACGAGGGAGCGGCTGGTCTTTCCCTCCGCCTTTACGTCCTGCCAGGCCGCGAGGGCGTGCTGCCAGACGTGGGGCGTGATGCCCCCGGGAACCGCCCGCGGTGGGGGCGACGGGGGTGCCACCGGCACGGCCACCTGCACCGGTGCCACCGGCTGAGAGGGAGGACTCTGGGCCAGCGCGAGCACCGGGATCGCCGAGCCGAGGAAGAGGACGATTCCCGCCGGGATATTCAGTCGATTGATCATGCCCATTGGTAGGGCAAAGGGTGTACCCAGGGGAGACCGGAAATCGGCTCCTCTAAGCCTCTGTCTCCCAAAGAGATACAGCGGTGAAGCCACTCCGCCATGGCGGAATTACACCCACTGCCACCCTGTCAGGCGGGGTTGCGCCGAAACGGAATTCACGGCGTAGATTGACGGAGCCTTTCGAGTCCGGAGTCATCCGATGAAGATCCTCCTCGGCGTCACCCTCAGTGTGCTGTTCCTCTCGGCGGGCTCAATGCTCCCGCCCCGGCCGGCTTCCCCACAGCAGACGATTCCCATCGACCCCGACGACATCGGCGGCGTGGTTAGCGGTCCCAGCGGACCTGAAGCCGGAGTATGGGTGATCGCGGAGACCGGCGATCTCCCTACCCGCTATGTGAAGATCGTGGTGACCGATGACCGGGGACGGTATCTGTTGCCCGACCTGCCCAAGGCCACCTATTCCATCTGGGTCCGGGGCTACGGGTTGGTGGATTCGCCCAAGGTGCCGTCGGTGCCGGGCCGGCTGCAGAATCTCCGGGCGGTGCCGGCGCCGGACCCGCGCGCCGCCGCCCAGTATTACCCCGCGGCCTGGTGGTTCTCGCTGCTCCGGGTTCCGGAGGCCAGCGAGTTCCCCGGTACCGGTCCCGAAGGCAACGGCATCCCCACGACCATGCGGACTCAGGCCCAGTGGGTCAGGAGCCTCAAGTCAGGCGGGTGCCTCGCCTGTCATCAGCTCGGCAACAAGGCCACCCGGGAAATTCCCGCCGAGCTGGGGAGCTTTCCGAATACCGTGGCGGCGTGGGACCGGCGGATCCAGTCGGGCCAGGCCGGCCTCGGAATGAGCAACGCCATGAATCAGTTCGGCCGCCAGCGGGCGCTGGCGATGTTCGCCGAGTGGACCGACCGGATCGCCGCGGGAGAAGTGCCCCCGGCCCCTCCGCGGCCCCAGGGCCGGGAGCGAAACGTGGTCATCACCCAGTGGGACTGGGCCGACCCCAAGGCCTATCTCCACGATCTGGTCTCGACCGACCGGCGGAATCCCACGGTCAATGCCAACGGCTCGCTCTACGGCGCGCTGGAGGCCAGCGCGGATTATCTGCCGGTGCTCGATCCGGTGGCGCACCGGGCCGGCAAGGTCCCGCTGACGGTCCGGGATCCTGCCACCCGGCCGGCCAGCCCGCCCGAGATGCCTCAGCCCTCTCCCTACTGGGGCAGCGAACCGATCTGGACCAGCAGGAACAATGTGCACAATCCGATGTTCGACCACCGGGGCAGGGTCTGGATCACTTCGGCGGTCCGCCCTCCCGAGAACCCCGCGGTCTGCAAGGCGGGCTCCACCCACCCCTCCGCCAAACTCTTCCCGCTTGCACGGGCGAGCCGGCACCTGGCGGTATACGATCCCAAGACCGACAAGCTCACCCACATCGCCACCTGCTTCGGCACCCATCACCTGATGTTCGCCGAGGATGCCGATCACACCCTGTGGACCAGCGGCGGCGGTCAGGTCGTGGGCTGGCTCAACACCAGAATGTTCGATGAGACTGGCGATGAAGAGAAATCCCAGGGATGGACCGCGCTGATTC
>DATFGC010000070.1:0-2943 GCA_035249765.1 Gemmatimonadales bacterium
CCGCGCACCCGGGGTCTTGAAGATGGCCACGGTGGAAACGGGACGATGGTACGCCTGCGGGCTGGACGAGTCCGGCCTGGCATACTGCTGGGGCGTCAGTTTCCCGGGCTATGGCAACCTGGGCGCCCCCTCCGCCAACGATTGCCTGGGTATGCCGTGTAACCTGGCGCCGACGCCGGTCTCCGGCGGGCACCAGTTCGTGCAGCTCAGCATCGGCCAGACACATGCCTGCGCGCTCACCTCGGCGGGGCAAGCCTGGTGCTGGGGCGCCAACGGAGGTGGACAGCTCGGCAACGGCGCGATGAGCCCAGTCGATGGCGGCGCGATCACCCCGCAGGCCGTGCTGGGCGGAATCACGTTTACGGCGGTCAGCGCGGGCGAGGGCCATACCTGCGGGCTCTCGAGTACCGGCGCTGCCTATTGCTGGGGAGATAACTTCCAGGGTCAGCTCGGTGGAACGCAGGAATTCAACGCCTTGACGCCTTCCTTGGTCAAGGGTGGACTGACCTTCGCCTCGGTGCACGCCGGGGGCTCGCACAGCTGTGGGTTGACGACGGCCGGAGCGGCGTATTGTTGGGGATTCAATGCACATGGCCAGCTTGGCGACGGAACGACCAAGTTCCGCGGGCTGCCGGGGCCGGTGGCCCGCAATCTCGTCTTCGTGCAGCTTGCGGTCCGGCGCCAATTCGCCTGCGGGCGGACCGCGGCCGGCCGCGTCTATTGCTGGGGCCAGAACCTCTACGGCCAGATCGGCGCGGGGGAGATCAACCCCGCGGTCCAGTTCCTGGCGCCCACCGGAGTGGGTGGGGTTCCGTAGTTCGCCGACAGCCGGCCGCAGCGGGGGGAGTGCATCGGGCAGCGGGCCCGGTCGGCGCGGGACGAGCTGGACCGGCACGGAGAGCCTTACCTATCGCCTTCCCACTCCCTACTTTTCTCCTAACCACCAACCAGCGACCCCGGCCCTGCACACTCTCGCGACCCTGAAGGCCGCCCTCGGCGATCGCTACCAGGTCGAACGCGCCGTGGGCCAGGGTGGAATGGCCACCGTGTACCTGGCCCGCGACCTGCGCCACGAGTCCCAGGTCGCTATCAAGGTGCTCCGGCCCGAGCTCGCCGCCGTGCTTGGCGCCGAGCGCTTCAGCCGGGAAATCCGGATCACCGCTTCCCTGCAGCACCCCAACATCCTCCCGCTGCTCGACTCCGGGGCCGCCGACGGCCTCCCCTTCTACGTCATGCCGTACGTCGAGGGCGAGTCCCTGGCCCAGCGGCTCCACCGGGAAACCCGCCTCACCCTCGAGGAGGCGATCCGGATCGGCGCGGAAGTGGCCGACGGCCTGGCCTACGCCCACGCCAAGGGCTTCGTCCACCGCGACATCAAGCCCGCGAACATCCTCCTGGCCAACGGCCACGCCGTCATCGCCGATTTCGGAATCGCCCGCGCGCTGATCAATACCGCCGGCAACCGGATCACCGATTCGGGCATGGCCATCGGCACCGCCCCCTACATGAGCCCGGAGCAGGCCGGGTCCGAGTCGGTCGACGGCCGGAGCGATATCTACTCGCTGGGCTGTGTGCTCTACGAAATGCTTTCGGGCACTCCGCCGTTCACCGGCCCGAGCGCTCAGGCCATCATGGCCCGGAATGCCGTCGACCCGGTGCCGAGCCTCCGCACGGTCCGGGCGACCGTGCCGCAGGCGCTCGAGGGTGTGATCACCAAGGCGCTGGCCAAGACGCCCCAGGACCGCTTTGCCACCGCGGCGGAGTTCCGCGATGCCCTGGTCCGCGCCGCGGCCATGCCGGTCACCCTGGAGATCCCTCGGCACCTAACCCGCAGGCGCCGCCTGGGCGCGGGCCTCGCCGCGTTTGCCGTGCTCGCCGCGGCCGCGGCGGTATTCCGGCTGGGGGGGGGCTCCCCTCCCCTGGACCTCAACCGGGTGATGGTCTTCCCGCTCCTGCTCCCCGGCGACTGGCGCGGCTCGTCGACCGCGGGGGAGGACGTGGCCACCGTGATCGGCAGCGCGATGGACGGGGCCGGATCGCTCCGCTGGGTGGACGGCTGGCAGTTCCTCGCACCGGACCAGCGGGATTCGATCCGGAACCTCGCGACCGGCGAGGCCAGGGCGATTGCGCGGCGACAGCGCACCGGCTTCGTCGTCACCGGCAAGCTGGTGGCGCGGGGGGATTCGGCCGACGTCTTCCTCGTATTGCACGACGTTGCGGGGGACTCGATCGTCGTAAGCCCGCCCGGCAAGGCCGCGCCGATCGGGGAGAGCTGGCGCGGCGGCATGGCCGCCGTCACCGTGATCCTCCCTAGCCTGATCCGCACCGCCGTCCCCGACCTGGAATCGGAGTGGAGGGCTCGGCCACCCAGGGCCGTGGCCCACTTCCTCCTGGGCGAATCCGCCTTCCGCCGGGCCAGATTCTCCGCCGCGCTCGCCGAGTTTCAGCGGGCCATCGAGGTCGACTCGACCTTCGGCCTCGCGGCGGTCCGGGGTGCCCAGGTGGCCTCCTGGAACCACCAGGCGGGCGAGGCCGCCACCCTGATACGGACCGCCGTGCGGACCCGGCTGGCGCCGCGGTATCAGCGCTTTGCCCGCGGCTACCTGGCCTACCTGAACGGCCAGGCCGATTCCGCCGTGGCGGAGTTTCGCGCCGCCCTCGCCCTCGATTCGGCGATGATCGTGGCCTGGATGCAGCTGGGCGAGGTGTACATCCACCTGCTGCCCGCCGAGGGCAATACCGATTCGCTGGCCGAAGCGTCGTTCGTCCGAGCTCGCGCACTCGACTCGACCGCCGCCACCCAGCAGTTCCACCTGGTGGAGATCCTGACCCGCAAGGGGGACGCGCCGGCGGCGACGGCCATGGCCCGCGAGTTCATCCGCGCCTCGGCTGACAGCCAGCTCACCGGCGAGGTCGAGCTGGTGTCCTCCTGCGCAGGCGGAA
>DATFGC010000071.1:0-12787 GCA_035249765.1 Gemmatimonadales bacterium
CGCCGGGGCCGGCGCCTTGCCGGCCGATCCGGCGCTCCAGGCGCCCGTCGGCGCCGAAGAGCATCGCGGTATTGGTGGGACGGTCGTAGACCAGGAAGCGGCCGGCGAGATCGACATCGAACTCGAAGACTTCGGTGAAGAGCGAGGTGTCATCCGCTTCGGGAGCGATGCGGAGCTCCTCGATGAGCCGCCGCGCCGCGGTCGCCGGCACCGCGCCCTCGACCCGGGCGTACACGGTGTCGGCGGTGGAATCGAACCGGGTGGCGAGGCCGGCGAGACCGGCGCCGCTGTCCGCCGCCGAGCCGCGCCCGCAGGCGAGGAGGGGCAGACACAGCAGGAAGGCGGCGAGATTGCTTCGGGGGCTTTGCCCCCTCGCAATGACTTCACGGGGGCTTTGCCCCCTCGCAATGACTTTTAGGCGCATGCGTGGCTCTCCAGGTGGCTGGGGCGTCTCCCCCTCATACGATGCTCGAGCCGAGCCGGTGTCATCAGCGCGGAGAACCCAGCACCATGCCCAGAAAAATGTCGACCACCCAGAAGCAGCGCCGCACCCTCCAGGGCACCGACCCGAGCGACGGCAGGCTGGGCAAGCGTCCGGTCAAGACCCCTCGGGTCGGCGAGAAGCAGCTCAAGGGCGACAAACGGATCCGGAAGGAGCAGGGCTAGCGGGGTTCAGACCAGGTCTTCTCGAGTCACTCCTTCGATGCCCAGAATGAAGTGGGAGCCGAAGGCGAGCGAGGGGGTCCGGAAGCCCGGCGTGGCCCCGCCGGCGAGCACCCGCTCCGCCGCGGCCACCGCGGTGTGCGCGGTCATGGTGTAGCCCTCGGGACCCTGGAGCCGCGCCCGCGCGGTCCGCCCTTTGGGGTCGCTCACCTCGCCATAGATGCGGGAGACACCCCGGGCACGGGCCGCCGCGTCGGGTCCCGGCGCGCCGCTCCGGATTCGTCCCTTGAGCAGCCGCTGCACCGGGGCCGAGGCGAGGACGGGGCCCAGGTAACGGGAAGCGGCGAGGCCAAGGCGCATCGCGGCGCTGGTGCGGGTGTAGACCTCGATCTCGGGAATTCCGGTGCTGTACCAGGCGGTGGCCACGTCGCCCCAGGGAATGGTGGTGACCGTCACCGGGCCCCGGCCCAGGTCCAGGTGAATCGTCTTCCAGCCGGCTGGTACCGGCACGATCCGTCCGTCGCGCCGCACCGCACCGCCCCGGGAGATGTTCTCGAGCATGGTAGTGGCGGTCCCGCGGGACAATCCCCCCGACGACTCGAACGCGAGGAGCAGGCGGTTCGCGGTGGGCAGCCGCTCCTTCAGGTGCAGCGCGAGGCAATCCGAAGGCACCACGTCGAAGCCGGTGCCGGGAAGGAGCATCACGCCCCGTCCCCGAGCCTCCGCGTTGCGGGCCGCCAGCGCCTCGAACCCCCCGATCTCCCCGGTGATGTCGAGATAGTGGGCCCCGACGGCGAGGCAGGCATCCGCCATGGGCCGGGAGGTATGAGAGAAGGGGCCGGCACAGTGGAGCACCGCCTTGACGCCGGCCAGTGCCCCCTCCAGGGCGAGGGAATCGTCGAGACCGACGACCGTTCCCGGAAGCCCGTGGGCGCGGGCCAGCTCACGCACGGTCTCGCTCCGTCCGGCCAGAATGGGACGGAGGCCCCGGGCCAGGCAACGAGTGAGGATCATCCGGCCGGTGTAGCCCGTGGCGCCGTAGATGAGAAGAGACATCAGCCCTCAGCCTTCAGCCACCAGTCGATTTCCATCGGGGAAGGGCCTTCCCGGCGACTGCCAGGGCACGGGATTTGTCGGCGACGATGGTCAGCACGCGCCCGCCCCGCAGAATGTGGACACTGAAGCCGTCGTAGAAGGCGGCGTCGCCCAGGGAAACCGCTTCGTAGCTCATCACGTCCATCTTGGCCCGCTCGTTGGTGCGCTTCACCTCCGCCCGGGCGAAGTCGGTAAACTCTTTCACCGAGCCGAATTCTTTCGGCAGCATCGCGATCATGATGTCTCCGCTTGAATACGAGCAGGAGCCGTTGGGCTGCGGCTCGGGCGCCACCGGCGCCTTGCCCAGAATCGCCTCGGCCTCCGCCTGGGTGAGCAGAGCGCACATCACCTCGGCGCTCGCCCCGGCCGTCGGCGTCGCCGGCAGCGGGGTGGCCGGCTGAGCGGCGGGAGCCGAATCGGGGGAGCTGCCGCAGGCCGCTGCCAAGAGGACCAGGATGAGTGGGCGCATTGGTTGGGGGCTTGGGGGTTGGGGGTTGGGGATTGGGGATTGGGGAAATGCCAAACTACCGCGGATCCCCTCTCCCCGTTAGCACCTGCCGTCCCGCCGTCCAGCAACCCTTACCGTCCAATCAAGGAACCAGTCCGCATCCTTCCGGCTTCGCGCACTTGGGATCGAGCGGCGCCAGCGATAGCCTGGCCAACTCCCGATTCACCGCCGCGAGGTCGCTGGACCAGACGACGGCCAGCCGGTCGGTGTAACCCTTGAGCTCGGCCGAGAGGATGCCCAGGATCTCCTCGAGATTGTTGTTGGGAGCGCCGTCGCCACGCTGTGCCATCGAGAGCAGGTTGGCCAGTCGGTTGTTCACCTTGATTGGAAAGTTGAGCGGATCCTGTCCGCTCTGGTTCCGCACCTGGTAGACGTTCTCTTCCACGGCCGAGCTGTTGGCCGCGAGGGTCGCGCCGTTCGCCTTGAGCGCGGGGTCCTCCGATTTCTTGAGCCGATCGGCGAGCTGCGCCTTGACCCGCCGGATCGCGATCACCGCCTGGTTGGCCTCCTCCGCCTTGTCGCGCACCCGCTTCGAGAAGGTGTACTGGGCATGCAGATCGGCGTCGCTCACATCGGTGATCCGGGGATTCCGCCGGACGATTGCCGGCGCGGTCACCGTCTCTCCGTCCGCGGTGAGCCGGAGGGTGTAGCGTCCCGGGGGCACGAAAGGACCCGCGGTGCCCGCGCCCCAGAAGATCATGCCGGGAAACCGGGTGATTCCCTCCGTTCTCAAGTCCCATGTCATCCGCTGCAGTCCGGCGCCCCTCGGCAGCGGCAGTGAGGCTCCGAACTGCCCGCCGCCGCCACCCCCGCCCCCGCCCCCGGCCGGTGTCGCCGAATCCGCGCCGGCCGCCGGAGTGGTAAAGGTCCTGAGCACCGTACCGGCGGAGTCGAGGATCTCGAGCCGGGCCGACGAGGGAGCGCTCTTCAGGCTCCAGCTGATGGCGAGGGCGGGGCCCGAGCGCAGCGCCACCGGCGGCGTGAAGAGGTGCACGGTCTTGGCGAGGGTTGCGGGAGTGGCCTGGCGCAGCGGGGCGATGTTGTCGAGCACCCAGAAGCCCCGCCCGTGGGTTCCGATCACCAGCTCGTTTCCCTCGACGATCAGGTCCGCCACCGGCACGTCGGGCAGGTTGAGCCGGAGCGATTGCCAGGAGGCGCCGTCGTCGTAGGAGATGTACACCCCGTGCTGGGTCGCGGCGTAGAGCAGCCCCGCCCGGGTCGGATCCTCCCGGACGGCATGCACGTAATCGTCGGGCCGGATTCCCGAGACGATCCTGGTCCAGGTCCGGCCGTAGTCGGTGGTCTTCCAAATGTAGGGCGCGAAATCATCGAGCAGCGGACGCCGCACGGAGATATAGGCGGTGCCCGAGGCGAAGCTCGACGCATCGATCTGGCTCACCCGGCCGAACTCGGGCATGTCCTTCGGGGTGACGTTGCTCCAGGTCTTTCCGCCGTCTCTGGTCACATGCACCAGGCCGTCGTCGGAGCCGGTCCAGATGACGTTGACGTCGCGCTTCCCCGGCCCCACGGAGAAGATGGTGGCGTACACCTCGGGGCCATTCATGTCGCCGGTGATCGGCCCGCCCGACTTCTCCAGAGTGCTCGGCTCATGGCGCGTAAGGTCGCCGCTCACCGCCGTCCAGCTGCGGCCTCCGTCGGTGGTCTTCCAGAGCCGCTGGGAGGAGACGAACAAGGTCTTGGGGTCCGCCGGGGAGAAGATGATGGGAAAGGTCCACTGCCACCGCTCCCGGATGTCCTTGGCCGGCTCACCGGAGTAGAACCAGGGATAGGGATTGACCTCGCGCGAAGTGCCGAGGCGACGGTTGAACTTGTCGACGTAGCGGCCGTTGTTGGTGCCGCTGTAGAAGATGTCGGGATCCAGCGGATCGGGCGCGATGTACCCCGGCTCGCCGCCGCCCGCGACGTAGGAAACCGCCATCCCTCCCGCCGTCGGGTCGCGCTGCGGGGCGGCCCCGCCGCCGCCGCCACGACCGAAGCCGCCGAATCCGCCGCCCAGGTTCCAGTTGAAGGGGATGCAGAGGGTGGAGTTGTCCTGCTGCGATCCGCACACGTGATAGGGGATGTGCTTGGTAGTGATGACGTGATACCACTGTGCGGTGGGGAAGTCCTGTGGGGTCCAGCGGCCCCCGGTCGTCGTTGAGACCGCCCCGCCGCCGTCGTTGCCGTCGATCAGGTGAGTCGGGTCGTCGGGATCGATCCAGAGATCGTGGTGATCGCCGTGGGTCCCCCCTCCGATGCTGCTGGTTGTCTTGCCGCCGTCGGCGGAGCGGAACAGCGCGGTGTTCTGGAGATAGACCACATCCTGATTCCTGTGATCGGCAAAGACGTGGGTGTAGTAGAACGCCCGCTGCCGGATGGCGCGGTTCTGGTTCACCATGCTCCACGTCGCCCCGGCGTCATCGCTCCTGAGCAGGCCGCCATTTTCATTTTCCACCAGGGCATAGACCCGGTTGGAATTGGCGCCCGAGACCGCAACGCCGATCCGGCCGACCACGCCCGCCGGCATGCCGGGATGGCGGGTGATCTCGGTCCAGGTTTCTCCGCCGTCCGTGCTCTTGAACAAGCCGCTGCCGGGGCCGCCGCTCGACATCTGGTACTCCTTGCGGTAGGCCTCCCAGAGCGCGGCGTACATCACGTCGGGATTGTTCCGGTCCATGGAGATGTCGATGGCGCCGGTCTTGTCGTCGCGAAAGAGCACCCGCTTCCAGCTCTGGCCGCCGTCGGTGCTCTTGAACACGCCCCGCTCCGGGCTGGGCGCGCTGTACTTTCCGAAGGAGGCGACGAAGACGATGTCCGGATTGGTGGGATGAATCCGGATCTTGGAGATGCCGTGCGACTGCCGGAAGCCGACGTGGCTCCAGGTCTTGCCGCCGTCGCTGCTCTTGTAGACCCCGTCGCCGGGCATGATGTTGCCGCGGATGCAGGTCTCCCCGGTGCCGATGTACACCAGGTCCGGATTGCTCTCGCTTACCGCGACCGCTCCGACCGACGCGCTGCTGATCAGGCCGTCGGTCACCGGCGCCCAGTTCTCGCCGCCGTCGGTGGTCTTCCAGAGTCCCCCGCCGGTGGCGCCGAAGTAGGCTTCCCGGGGGCGGCCTTTCACTCCGCTCACCGCGATCGACCGCCCGCCCCGGTCGGGGCCGATGTTGCGCCAGCGGTACGACGCCAGCAGGGCGGAGTCGGGCGCGGACTGGAGAACGGGGGAAACCGGGGGAACGGGGAAGACTGGGAGGGCGAGAATCGCCAACAGACGAGGAAGCATGATGACTCTAAGGCTGAGGGCTGAGGGCTGATGGCTGAAGGCTGTCAGTGATGAATTCTAGCCCTGCCGGCGCCACCCCGTTACCCGGGCGGCGCGGAGAGGTGCTCCATCACGATCAGCCACTTTTCCCCGATTCGCCGGAAGACCGCGGTCCAGGCTCCCTGAATTACATGAGGCCTTCCGGTCGGCGCGATATGGGGAATGGACCAGGTGGCGGTCAGCACCGCGGCGTCCGGGCTCAGTCGCTCCACGTAGACGTCGCCCCAAACCCACCTGGGGTCCCGCATGTTCTGGCCGACGTTCTGCCAGAAGGCAGCGATCCCGGTCCGGAGCGAGTCGGCCGAGGCCACGATTTGTCCTCCGCTGGCCGAGATCACCCGCCCGCTGTCCGGGTAGAGAGCGTTCATCCGCTCGACCGCTCCGGGGCGGCCGAAATCGTAGGCGGCTTCGATCCTGGCCCGGAGGGTGTCGGCCAGCGCGGTATCGCTCCCCTGGGGTCGCGGAGATGGCCCGGCGCATGCAACCAGTACCGCCAGAAGCAGGGCAAAGCGGCCCCGGGTGTCCTCCCCGATAGTCATTGTGTCCGTCCGGTGGGACATCATTTTCGGCTACTGCCCGTTCAAGTGATCCGATGTAGATTCAAGGTAGCCCCCCCGGAATGTAGGAGGACCCTGTGCGCGCACCCACGACCATCGCCGCCGCTTTCATCACTGCCGGCTTGCTGGGGGCATGTTCCACGCCTGCCCCCGAGACCGGCCGGTCCGACGCCCAGAACGGGGGACGGGACCTCCAGCTGGCTGAGACCCCTCGTACCGAGGCGCCGGTGGCCTCCGCGCTGGAGGCGCCCAGCGCAGTCCGGTCTGCTCCCGCGCCCGCACCGGCGCGGAGAGAGGTGGTCCGGGAGCCCGAGCCCGCACCGGCCAGTCACGACCACGCGGCGGTCACCACCGTCGAGCCGGTCCGGGAGTTGAGCGTGACCACCACGAGCTCGGCCGAGCCCCCGCTTCGGCTCGCCATGGCCACCGCGCCCGCCGCGCCGATTTTCGGCGCCGCCCGGCCGCTCGAGGGTCCCGGGGGAGCCGATGACCCCCGCGCGATCCCGAACTTCGGCACCGGACGTGGCCCGATCATGATCCGGGGTGGCCGCGGGGGGCTGGATGACGACTGCGACCTGCACCGCCCGAGGGTCGGCCGCCCCGCGGCGGTCAACCGGCTGGCGCCTCCATTGGGCGGCGGGTTCAGGGGCGGGATACGCTAGATGCCGGGGGCCAGGTGCTAGGGGTTAGAATCCCCTCGCTGCGCTCGGGGGGGTCCGGGGGGGTAGGGGCGCTGCTCCTGCTCCCCTTCGCTCCTTCCCTCACCGCCCAGGCGGTGATAATGGGCACCGCGATCGAGGATTCCACCCGGCGCCCGCTGGCGGGGGTCGAAGTCATCCTCGAAGGAACCAAGAAGCAGACCATTACCGACGGGGCGGGCCGGTTTCTGCTGAACGATCTTCCCACCGGCAACAAGGTCGTCTTCTTCCGCTCCGTCGGATACCGCCCTCAGCGGATCCGGGTCGTGCTCAACAAGACCGACACTACCCGGGTCGAGGCGGTGCTGGTCTCCGACCGGGTGAGGCTGGAACCGATCGTGGTGACCGGGGCGCCTGACCGGCCCCGGGGCATCGGCCGGGAAGCATTCGAGGAGCGCCGCCGGCTCGGCTTCGGGAAGTTCATGGACACGACCGAGCTGCGCCACCGGGGCTACGCCCGAATGTCCGACGTACTGGCCTCCCTCGGCGTCCACATCATCCAGCACCAGGAGGACCGCGGGGGCTCGCTGGTAATGCGGGCGGCGAGCACCCGGCGTCTCGGTCAGGTCCCCTGCTGGATGGGCGTGATCCTCGACGGGGTCACCCTCTACAAGGCGGTGTCCACCGGCACCGTCTCCAATTTTCCGCCTCCCGATTTCCGCAAGGACTTCGCGGTGGATGACATCGAAGCGATCGAAGTCTACCGCTCCGCCTCGGAAGTTCCCATGGAATTCGGCGGTAACTCGGCCAGCTGCGGGGTGATCGTGCTCTGGACCAGCCGAGGCAAGCGGTAGTCATTGCGAGCCGCCGCGGCGGCGAAGCAATCCCAGGGATCGCCACGGCCCCTTCGGGGCCTCGCGATGACTTGATCAGGGCCTCCCCGAAATCAGGAACATCCTTCCCGAGCGAAACCCTTTGATGTTGCTCCAGGTCGAGGTGAGCAGCAGGTCGGGCACCCCGTCGCCGTTTACGTCGCCGACTCCGGTGGCATCGAATCCGAACGTCTCACCGGGCACCCGCCCGGTGATCGCGCGCAGCAGCGTCCCGTCCTTTCCGGAGAACAGGTACACCTTCCCGCCTGAGGGCGCCGCGCCGGAGAATTGCCACGCCCCCACCAGCAGATCGTCGAATCCATCCCGGTTGACGTCGCCCACGTCGGCCGAGCCGATCCCGAATCCGTCTCCGGGGCCCTCGCCGGTCAGCGCGTGAAGCCGCCGCCCGTCGGCGCCGGAATGCACGTACACTCTCCCGGTTGCCGGCCCCCGTGCCGAGTTGCTGAAATCGGCCGCGTAGACGTCGGGCACCCGGTCGCCGTCCACGTCGCCGACCACCGAGGTGAACATCGCGCCCAGCGCGGCACCGGTGCTGTCGGCGTCGATCAGGAACTTCGGCCGGGGCGAGGTCCCCTCGTGGATGTAGACCCGTCCCCGGGAACGGGGGCCGGCTCCCGGGGCACCCACCAGGAGCAGCCCGCCGCGGCCCATCCGCGCACCGGCCACGATGCTGCCGAATCCGTCGCCGGCCCGCTCACCCTCGAAGACGGCGAGCCGGGAGCCGTCCTTACCGGAGAACAGGTAGGCCCGGCCGGCTCCCTGGCCTCGCGCGCTGCTTCCTGGCGCGCCGACGATCAGGTCGGCATGGCCGTCTCCGTTCTGATCGCCGGCGCCCGAGGCGCTCTGCCCGAAGCGCTCGCTGCTGGTGTCCGGGGCAAGGGTGAGCAGCAACGCACCGTCCCGGCCGGAGTACACGAAGGCCCGGCCGGCGCCCGGCGCTCCGGCGATCACATCGCCGGTCCCGTCCTTGTTTACATCTCCGGCGCCCTCGAGTCCGATGCCGAGGCTGGCGCCGTCGGCGCCGGTTTGAGACCAGATCAGTGTCCCGCTCCGGCCCGAATAGACGTACACCCGGCCCTTCCCCACCGGACCCCCGTTGGCGCCGAAGGTCGGCGCCGAGGTGACCAGGTCGCTCACCCGGTCGCCATCCACGTCGCCGATGCCGCGGGCGATCCAGCTGAACTGATCGCCTTTGGTTTCGCCGACCCATTCGTGAATGACGGTGACAGGTTCCACGAAGGGGTTGCGGAATTCTTCCGGCTTGAACATCACCGACTCGAAGCGGGGATCGCCGCGGAGCCGTTCGAAGTCGGTGGCGGTGCGGGCCAGCTCCATGTCGAAGGCGCCCGACGCCTTGAGCTGAGTCAGCAGCGCGAACGCCTCGGCGGCGTTGCCGCGGATCGCGTGCACGCCGGCGGCATTGAACATCGCCTGGAGCCGGACCGGCCTCGGCTGGCTGATGCCGAGGTAAACGGCCAGGGCCTTGTCGAGCTCGCCCTTCTGGCGATAGGCGGTTCCCAGGAGCAGCCGTCCGGCCACCGCGCCGGGAGTGCGCTGGAAGAAGGCTTCGAGAGTGCGGATGGCCGAGTCGGGGTCGCCGGCCCGGAGCGCGGCCTGGGCGACGGCGACTTCGGGAGGGGCGCCGCGGGGCTGCGCAGCCAGAGGGGCGGCGAGGAGGCAGCAGGAGATGGCGATGATGTGGCGGGGCATTCTTTCCCGACGGGGGAGCGGGGTCCCGGGTTTCTGGATGCTGGATGCTGGATGCTGGGCACTGCTAGCTGCCTTTCCAGCATCCAGCATCCAGTATCGAGCATAGCGGTGAGCGGTGAGCGGTGAGCGGGAAAGAAAATCAGCCATCATCCTGACTGAAGGCTGATAGCTGATAGCTGATAGCTGCTGTTATGGGCCTGGGTAGAGTTGAACTACCGACCTCACGCTTATCAGGCGTGCGCTCTAACCACCTGAGCTACAGGCCCTGCCCTCGAAATTTACCGCTCTTCGACCTCTTCATCCAGCTCGAAGTCGTCGTCGAACTCTTCCTCGAGATCGTCGTCGTCGTCGCCGAACTCGTCATCGTCACCGTCGGCGTCCTCATCCTCCTCGTCGTCGCTGTCGTCGAACGCGAACCCGTCTTCGAATTCCTCTTCGTCTTCATCGAACCGCCGACGGAGCTTCACGTCACGAATCGACGCCACCAGGGCCTGCATTGTCATCCTCCGAGGTTGAGAGGAGCGCCGGCTACGACGCGTCCGCGATCCGGGCGGCTGCCCGGGCTGCCTTCCTGCGATCCACCGCCGCGAGCATCCGCTTGCGAAGCCGGACGTTCTCGGGCGTGACTTCGATCAGCTCGTCTTCCTCGATGTATTCGAGGCCGTACTCCAGGGTAATGGCCCTGGGCGGCTCCAGCTGAATGTTCTCGTCGGTGGCCGTCGTCCGCATGTTGCTGAGCTTCTTTTCCTTGGTGACGTTGACGTCCATGTCCCCGGGGCGGGAGTTCTCCCCCACCACCATGCCCTCGTATACCTGCTCCCCCGGTGCCACGAACATCTGGGCCCGTTCCTGGAGGTTGCCCAGCGCGAATCCCACCACCGAGCCCTCCCGGTCGGCCACCAGCACGCCCCGCTTCCGGCCCGCCAGCGGTCCGGCCCAGGGACCGTAGGCCAGGAACCGATGATGCATGGTCCCGGTGCCCCGGGTGTCGGTCAAAAACTCCGAGCGGTATCCAAAGAGCCCGCGACTCGGGATCTTGAAAACCAGCCGGACCAGCCCCATCCCGGGGTTCCGCATTTCAGTCATCTCGGCACGGCGGGGGCCCAGCTTTTCCATCACCGGACCCATGTACTCCTCGGCCACGTCGATCATCAGCTCCTCGTACGGCTCCAGCCGCTCCCCGGTGTCGCTGACCCGGGTGATGACCCGGGGGCGGGAGACCTGGAACTCGAATCCCTCCCGCCGCATGGTCTCCATCAAGATGCCGAGGTGCAGTTCCCCCCGGCCGGAGACGGTGTGGGTGTCGGGGCTGTCGGTTTCCTCGACTTTAAGCGCCACGTTCCGCTCCAGCTCCTTGTAGAGCCGGTCCTTCACCTGGCGGCTGGTAACGTACTTGCCTTCCCGGCCCGCGAAGGGGGAGTTGTTCACGATCACGTCCACCGAAATCGTCGGCTCTTCTACCGCGATGCCCAGCAGCCGCTCCCGGTGATCCGGATCGGTCAGCGTCTTGCCGATTTCGATGCCGTCGAAGCCGGAGACGACGCAGATGTCTCCCGCGGGCACTTCGTTCACCTCGATCCGGGCCAGCCCGTCGAAGGTGTAGAGCCGGGTGATCCGGCTCTGATCGCCCTCTCCCTCGGGGACCATTCCCGGCTCGCCCAGCGGAAGCACCGCAACCGACTCCCCCACCTTGGCCACCCCACGCTCCACCCTCCCAATTCCCAATCTCCCGAGAAACGGCGAGTGATCGAGGGTCGAAATCAGCATCTGGAACGGTCCCGCGGGATCTCCCGCCGGCGCCGGCACGTGATCGAGAATGGCCTGGAACAGCGGCTTGAGATCGGGGCCCGGAGTCGCCAGGTCGAGCGTGGCGGTGCCGTGCCGGCTCGAGGTGTAGAGGAAGGTGGCGTCGAGCTGGTCGTGGCTCGCCTCCAGATCGATGAACAGCCCCAGCACCTCGTCGTGCACCCGGAGCGGCTCGGCGTCCGCACGGTCGATCTTGTTGATGGCGACGATGGGCTGGAGACCGAGCGCCAGCGCCTTCCGGGTGACGAACCGGGTCTGGGGCATCGGCCCCTCGGCTGCGTCCACCAGGATCAGCACCCCGTCCACCATCCGGAGGATCCGCTCCACCTCTCCGCCGAAATCGGCGTGGCCCGGGGTATCCACGATGTTGATCTTGACCCCGCCCCAGTGCACCGCGGTGTTCTTGGCGAGGATGGTGATCCCGCGCTCCCGCTCCAGCGGGTTGGAGTCCATCACCCGCTCTTCCACCTGCTGGTTCTGGCGGAACACCCCCGCCTGGCGGAGCATCTGGTCCACCAGTGTGGTCTTGCCGTGGTCGACGTGGGCGATAATTGCGATGTTCCGGATCTGCACTGAGCTCTTCCCTGGTTTCTGGACGGCTGGACGGCTGGTTGCTGGAGCTTTTACCAGCCGTCTAGCCGTCTAGCCGTCCAGTACCCACACCCGCAAGTGGGCCATAAATAAGACTCCGCCCCCCTCCCCGCAACCCTCGATCAGTGCCGGTGTCCGTGCCCCTCACCCGGGCCGTGGTAGTGGCCTCTATGTGCTGGCTCCGCAAAGGGTTCGAGGCAATCGATCCCCTCGCACTCGTCGGCCACCTCGAGCTGGATGGTCGCGTGGCCGATCCCCAGTCCGGACAGGACCTGTTTGAGCCGGGCCAGGGCTTCGGGATGGGAGGGCAGATCGGGAACGACGGCATGGCCGCTCATGGCCACCACTCCGCTGGTTACCGTCCAGACGTGCAGGTCGTGCACTGCACTGACCCCAGCCACCCCGAGCATCCGTTCCCGGACCTCGTCCAGCGCGATGTGGCGGGGGACCGCCTCGAGCAGGATGTCGGTGCTTTCTCGGAGCAGGCGCCAGGCTCCGACCAGGATGAGGATCGACAGCACGATCGAGACCAGCGGATCGGCGACGGTCCAGCCGGTGAGGGCGATGATAGCGGCGGCACCCAGGGCTCCAACCGAGCCCAGGGCGTCCCCCAGCACGTGCAGGTAGGCCCCCCTGACGTTGAGGGAGCCGTGCCGGACCCCGTGGAGCAGCCAGAGGGAGCCCAGGTTCACCACCAGCCCCAGCGCGGCCACCGCGAGGAAAATCCCGGTCTCGATCGGCTGGGGGGTCCGGATCCGGCCCACCGCCTCGACCACCACCCAGGCCGCGATGCCGAACAGCAGGGCCCCGTTGACCAGGGCGGCCAGGATCTCCCAGCGCAGGTAGCCGTAGGTCCGCCGGGAGTCGGTGGGCCGCCGGGCCAGCATGGCGGTGAAGAGCGAGAGCGCCAGCGCCCCCACGTCGGTCAGCATGTGGCCGGCGTCGGCCAGGAGGGCCAGGGCGCCGCTCACCCAGCCGGCCACCGCCTCCACCACCATGAACAG
>DATFGC010000072.1:0-4126 GCA_035249765.1 Gemmatimonadales bacterium
GATCGAGGTAGGCGTTGGGCTGCTGCTCGACCGGCAGCCGGATGTTGCATCCCACCGAGTAGCCCCGGTGCTCCCGGGCGCCCCGGTTGGCGGCTTCCATCAGGCCGGGCCCGCCGCCGGTCATCACCGTGGCGCCGATCCTGGCCAGCCGGCTCCCGACCTCCCGGGCCATGGCATAGTACGGGTGATTCTCCCCGAAGCGCGCCGAGCCGAACACGGTGACGCAGGGGCCGACGAAGTGGAGCCGGCGGAATCCCCGGATGCATTCCATCGCGATCCGGAACACCCGGGCCAGTTCCTGGAGCCGGGACGCCGGCCCGGCGAGAAAGGCCCGTTCGTGCTTGTCGTCGGGCCGGAGCGCCCAGGGCACATCCGGCGGGGCGACCTTGGGGAGATCGTCGGTGGGGGGATTGGTCATGGGATCAGTGCTGGGGGCGGGGATCGAACCCGCAAGGGCCGAGGCCCAAGGGATTTTAAGTCCCTTGCGTTTGCCAGTTTCGCCACCCCAGCGGGTCCGGCACCTGCAAAGATACTCCGGTCAGGGATCTTCCCCGAGCGAGGCGAAGTAGCCCACCACCCGGTCGTGCGCCCCACGGCGGGTGTACACATCGGGCCGGGGAGCCTCGATCAGACGCGCGATCACCCGCGCCACATCCTCGGCGCTCTGGGAGTCGGGAAGCTGACGGGAGTCGGGTCCCCCGTGGAGCGAGTGGATCCCGAACTCGGTCCGCACCACGCCGGGTGACACCAGCGACACCCGGATATCGGGGTGGGTCTGCTGCACCTCGGCCCGGAAATTCGCGGTCAGCGCATTCAGAAAATGCTTGGCGCCGTTGTAGGCCGAGCGCATCGGATTCATCGGCATCCGGCCCAGCATGGAGGAGATGTTGATGAGGTGGCCCGCCCCGCGCTCCCTGAAATGGGGCAGCACTTCCTGCATCCCGTACAGCGCGGTCAGCACGTTGATCCGCATCATCTCCGCGACGTCCTCGTCGCTGAGCTCGGAGGGGAGCCGGAAGATCCCCCGGCCCACGTTGTTGATCCACACATCGATGTGGCCGAACTCGCCGAGGGTCTCCGCCACGGTACGGCGGACTTCCTCCCGCACGGTCATGTCCGCCACGATGGGGATCGCGTGGGGGCCGGCCCGCTTCACCGCCGCCTCGAGGGCGTCAGCTCGCCGGGCCACCAGCGCGACCCGGGCTCCCCGGGAGCCCAGCAGCCGCGCGGTCGCCGAGCCGATTCCGCCGCTCGCGCCGGTGACCACCACTACCTGATCCATGCCGGGAATGTATTAGCTTCCGGCCCCAATGAGCGCCCGCCGCCTCGCCGTCCTCCTGTTTCTCAGCTGCCCCCCGATCGCCCCGTTGTCGGCGCAGCTCCAGCCGGTCACGGTGCCCCGCGGGCTGCTGCGGCTCACGTTCGGGGGACGATTCGAGTACTGGGACCGGCGCTACCTCGACGGCGCCCGGCAGGATGCAGCCGGTGACTTCATCCGGAATCCTCTGGACGGCGGATTCCTTCCCACCCTCGCGGCCGACGAAGCCGCGCTGCGCCGGGTGACGGGTGTCCAGGCGATCTCCCTCTCGCTGGGCGCGTCGAGCGGATCCATGCTGGTCAACGTGGGCACCGGGAACATCGGCGCCGCTTACGGGCTGGGCAGCCGGCTCACCTTGTTCGGCAACGTCCCCATCGTGCGGGTGCGGGTACAGAGCGTCTTCGGCCTCGACTCCACCGACGCCACCGCCGGATTCAACCCGGCGCACCCGATATTCGGGAATGCCTCCGAGGGCGGACCGACCGCCACCTTTCTCAATCAGCTGGACGCCGCGCTCGGCACCGTGGCCGCCAATCTTGCGGCCGGGGCCTATGACGCGGACCCGGCCCGGAAAGCGCTGGCCCAGCAGACCCTGACCCAGGGCACCACGCTGCAGACCGACCTCGAGGCGCTCCTGCTCGGCGCGACCTTCCTGCCCCTGGCCGGCAGCGCCGGCGCCGCCGCGATCACCGCGCCGATCGAGTCGCTCCGGCAGAGCCTCACCGCGCTCGCCGGTCCCGGCTTCGATGCCGTGCCCGCGTTCCCCACCGCCAGGCTGAGCGGAGCCGCCTTCGAGGGATTCGCCACCAATCCCGAAGGCCCGATCGCCTCGAGCCCGTTCCAGGCGCCGATCCTCCAATACCTGGGCGACGTGGAGCTGGGCGCGGCGTTCGCCTGGCTCGAGCACCGACCCGCGACCGGGCTCGGCGTCCGGTCGGTGATCCAGGGGACAGTGCGGCTCCGGACCGGGCGGCTCGACCTGCCCCAGAATTTCTTCGACCGCTCGACCGGAGACCGGCAGTCCGATCTCCAGGCCGACCTGGTGACCGATGTGGTCAAGGGAGGATTCGGGGCCCGGATCACTGCGCGATACGTCCATCAGCTTCCCGGCCGGGTGACCAGCCGGATCACCCCGCCCGATCAGCCGATCGCTTCCGCTTCCACCACCGCGGAGCTGGAGCGCGACCCGGGCGAAATTGTCGAGCTGGGGATCGAGCCGTTCATCCGCATCGCGCCGACCCTGGCGCTGGTGGCCGGAGTGCGGCGCTGGTCCAAGGGCGCCGATTCCTACGACTACACCAGGAGCCAGGCGCCGATCGACGGGCTCTCCCCCGATGTGCTGGCCATCGGATCCAAGGAGAACGCCACCCTGCTCTCCGCTTCGCTCAGCTTTTCCCACCAGGGAATCCGGAAGGACGGCAGCATCGGGTTGCCGATGGATGCGTCAGTGCGCTGGGAGCGGGTAATCGGCTCCTCGCTCGGACGGGTGCCGGAGCGGCACACCATAGCGGTGCAGCTTCGGTTGTATCGGAGGTTGTTTTGAGTGGTCAGTGGTCAGTGGTCAGTGGTCAGTGGTCAGTGGTCAGTGCGGATGCACGCAAATGGTCCTGTTCCCGTCAATCTGGTCCGTAGCAATGGCTGGGGCAGCGTACTCTTGATGGATGCCATTGGGGCGGAAGGAACCAATTCGATCCTACCAGGATCTTCTGGTGTGGAAGCGGGCAATGCAGCTACTGAAGGAAACCTATGTCTTGACGGAGCAATACCCGAAGCGGGAAACCTACGGAATCACTGCCCAAATGAGAGGAGCCGCGCTCTCAATTCCCTCGAATATCGCCGAGGGCCAGGGCCGTCCCACCACCAGGGATTTCCTGCGGTTTCTGGGAATCGCGTCCGGATCTCTTCGAGAGCTTCAAACCTATTGCCATGCTTCGGTGTTGCTCGGGTTCGCCAAGGAAGCCGATCTCGGGCAGGGACGCCAACTGGCGGACGAGACCGGGAAGCTCCTCCGAGGCCTGCGGGATGCACTCCAGCGCAAACTGTTAGCCCACCCGAAAGGTCACTGACCACTGATCACTGATCACTGACCACTGATCACTCCTCCCGAATCGCCACCAGCGGATCCACCCGCATCGCCCGCCGAGCCGGGAGCCAGGACGCCAGGATCGCCATCCCGCCCAGCAGCACCGGTACCGCCACGAAGGTGACCGTGTCCACCGGGCTCACCCCGAACAGGAGCGATCCGATCAGCTTCCCCACTCCGAGCGCGCTCAGCAGGCCGATCCCGGTGCCGAGCAGGGCCAGCCGGCCGGCCTGGCCCAGCACCAGGCGGCGGATCCCGGTGGGCGCGGCGCCGAGTGCGAGCCGGACTCCGATCTCCCGCTGCCGCTGAGCCACCGCGTACGCCATCACGCCGTAGACGCCGAGCACGGCAAGCAGCAGCGCCGCGGCGGCGAAGATGCCGATCAGCAGGGCGTACAGGCGGGGGAGTGAGAGCGCGCTGCCCACCTGGTCCTCGATCCGGTCGGTGCTGGCGATCGGCACCAGCGGATCCACTTCGGCGAGTGCCTGGCGAAGGACGCTCATCGCCGACTCAAGATCGCGAGTGGGCTCCAGCACGAAGTTGGGACCCCGGGACGGCGCCTGGGCGAAGGGCACGAACAGCTCGACCTTGTAGGGCTGTCTGGGGCCGTCGTGCCTGGCCGACGCGACGACGCCCACGATGGTGATCCGGGTCGCGCCGGAATCTTCTCCCTGCGCCAGCACCCGGCCGATCGGGTCCTTGCCGGGCCAGAAGCGGCGGGCCGC
>DATFGC010000073.1:0-2575 GCA_035249765.1 Gemmatimonadales bacterium
GTCGGCGAGCAGGACCCTGATGCCTTCCTTCCGCGACTGGCTCACCACCGCGCCGAGCGCCCGCAAGCCGGTCGAATCGATGACCGGCACGTTCTCCATGTCCAGAATGAGGGCCCGGGGGCGCTTGCTCACCTGGGCGAGGGCGTCCTTGAACTTCTCGGCGGCGCCGAAGAAGAACGGCCCGTTGATGTCGTACACCTCCACGTCCCGGGGCACCCGGGCGTGGCGCTCGGCGGCGGCGAGCTCGCCCTGCTCGGCGTAGGCCTCCCGGAGGTCGTTCGAGATTGCCGCGACGCTGGTGGTCTCGGCCATGCGCTTCATGAACAGGAAGGCCGCGAGCACCATCCCCACCGCGATGGCCACCGTCAGGTCGACCAGCACGGTGAGCCCGAGGGTCGCCAGCATCACCGCCGCGTCGCTCCGGGAGCCGCGCAGCTCGGCCCGGACCGATCGCCACTCGCTCATGTGATAGGCGACCATCACCAGGATCGCGGCCAGGCTCGCCAGCGGGATCAGCGCCGCCCACCTCCCGAAGAACAGGGTGATCAGCAGCAGGGTGACGGCATGCACCATGCCCGCGACCGGGGTGCGGCCGCCGCTCTTCACGTTGGTGGCGGTCCGGGCGATTGCGCCGGTGGCCGGCATCCCTCCGAACAGCGGCGAGACCAGGTTGGCGGCGCCCTGGGCCACCAGCTCCATGTTGGAGCGGTGCCGGGCCCCGATCATCCCGTCGGCCACCACCGCGGAGAGCAGCGACTCGATCGCGGCCAGCAGGGCGATGGTGAGCGCCGGCCCCGCCAGCGACACCAGCATCCCTTCGGTCACCCGGGGGAACACCGGACTGGGCAGAGAGGAGTCGATCTCCCCGAACCGGCTCCCGATGGTTTCGACCGGCAGGTCCAGCAGGGTCGCCGCCACGGTCCCCGCCAGCAGGGCCACCAGGGGGGCCGGGATCCGGTGGCTCAGGCGCGGCCAGAAGATCAGGATCAGGAGGGTGCCAAAGCCGATGGCCGCGGTGTACGGATTGGCGCTGCCGAGGTGAGTGAGGAAGGACAGCCACTTGCCGAAGAACTCGGCCGGCACGTCGGCGATCTGGAGGCCCAGGAAGTCCTTGACCTGGGTGGAGAGGATGACGATGGCGATGCCGGCCGTGAAGCCCAGGGTCACGGGGAACGGGATGTATTTGATCACCCCGCCCAGCCGGGCCACCCCGAGCGCGATCAGGGCGACACCGGCCATCATGGTGGCGACGATCAGCCCGTCGAGCCCATGCTCCTGGACGATGCCGTAGACGATGATGACGAAGGCGCCGGTGGGGCCGCCGATCTGGACCCGGGATCCGCCCAGGGCGGAAATCAGGAACCCGGCGATGATCGCGGTGTAGAGGCCCTTTTCCGGAGAGAGACCGCTGGCGATGGCGAACGCAATGGCGAGCGGGAGGGCGACCACGCCGACGATGACGCCGGCGAGGAGGTCGTCGCGGAACTGCCGCCTGGAATACCCCTGGAGGGTGGTGAGGAGCTTGGGGACCAGCACGGGAGCAATCTAGGGCAGCGGCGGGATGGAAGGGAAGCGGGCCGGCCCCCGGGGCAGGGGAGGAAACCGTTCCGGGAGATGAGGTTACCTCTTCCGGGGCTGGCGCCGGCTGCCGCGATCCCGCCAGCTTGCGTTCCTCCTCCAAGTGATTAGTTTGGGCCTCCCCGATGGACCGCTGCCGGTGACGGAACGCGAAGCCAGGCACGGAGATGGGCCCTTCCGACTCGCCCTTGACTCGATAAGAGGACAGGTTTACGTTGGAGGGCTCCCGGGACACCGGGACCGAATGTAAGTAGCAACGCTCTTTGACAAGTGACGTGAATGGGAATCAGGATGGAGTGCGGGTCCTACGATCCGTGCGCCGCACAAGAGGCGGACACGGGGAGGACAACAATCTCTTATCTGTGATTCGGACGACTGAGAATATCCAGTTGTTCGCTTCGAGCTATGTCGAATTCTTCATTGGAGAGTTTGATCCTGGCTCAGGACGAACGCTGGCGGCGTGCTTAACACATGCAAGTCGAACGGAATCCGCAAGGATTCAGTGGCGAACGGGTGCGTAACACGTGAAGAATTTGTCCAACGGCGGGGGATAGCCGGCCCAACGGCCGGGTAATACCGCGTACGACCTTTGAGGGGCATCCCTCGATGGTGAAAGCCGCAAGGCGCCGATGGAGAACTTCGCGGCCTATCAGCTAGTTGGTGAGGTCATGGCTCACCAAGGCGACGACGGGTAGCTGGTCCGAGAGGATGACCAGCCACATTGGGACTGAGACACGGCCCAGACTCCTACGGGAGGCAGCAGTGGGGAATATTGCGCAATGGGCGAAAGCCTGACGCAGCGACGCCGCGTGCGGGATGAAGGTCTTCGGATTGTAAACCGCTGTCGGGAGGGACGAAGCTCTGACGGTACCTCCAAAGGAAGCACCGGCTAACTCTGTGCCAGCAGCCGCGGTAATACAGAGGGTGCGAGCGTTGTCCGGAATCACTGGGCGTAAAGGGCGCGTAGGCGGCCTGATAAGTAGGGGGTGAAATCTCG
>DATFGC010000074.1:0-7772 GCA_035249765.1 Gemmatimonadales bacterium
ATGCTCCACTCCCGGCTCCCCGCATGACGTTGAGCAGGGCTGCGGTATCCAGCAGCCATCGGACCACCAGGATCAGGGCCAAGCCGGCGAGCAGGACCGCGCCGGCCAGCCAGAGCGGTGCGTCCTGGGGATTGCGGCCCCAGGAGATCATCCGTCGTTCGAATCGCTTGAGGAAAGGATCGCTCCACCGGCGGACCCACCGAACCCAGGGAGAGGACACCCGAAGCCGGCGGGCTCGAACCGCCCAGTGGGTTGCGGCAACGACCAGCGCACCGCCCAGGGCGGCGAGCGCTACGATCCGGATTCCGAGATCGATCCAGGCTGTCAGGTGTCGAGACGCTTCTCGAGGAGGTACCAGGTACGGCCACCGATGTAGCCTTCCCGGCGGGTAACGCGGCGCCAGCCGAGCACGCCCAGCAGACCTTCTTCACCGATGTGGTCGGTCCAGAACTCGAGCAGATGGGCTTCCTGCTCGATGGCGCGCTCTTCGAAGGCAGCCAGAAGGCGGTGGGCGTGTCCCTGGCGGCGCTCCCGGGGGAGCACCCCGATGTCGATGATCTGAGCGACGCCGCCCCGGAGGGACCACCGAAGCCCGCCGATCCACTCCCCGATCTCGTCGGCGAGCACCAGATGGCGTTCCTCGACCGCTTCGTCGGCGGCCCCTTCTTCGTACCGCTCGGTCAAGTCGTTCAGCCAGGCGCTGAACTCCTCACCTTCGTCCATTTCGCGGATTGTCAGCTGCCGTTCGACCTTCACCGTATCCCCTTCCTGCGGGAGTCGGGATACGTCTGATGCATACGTCATGCCGTCACCGGGGTCGGCACTGGCGGCTCACCGGAGGAGCGTTTCCACACGCAATCGAGGCGGTCATCCCGCTCGCAAGCGGGCCGCAGGCCGTGGTTTGCGCACTCTGGGCCGCCTCGTCTTCCGTCGCGGCTGTCGCGCTGGCGCAATTCCGACCATTCGCGAATTCGACACACACGTCACACTCCACTTTCTGAGCAGACAGGGTGCTCCAGGCCAGAAAGGCAACAAAGGCGAGAATCGCGACGATCACCAGAATTTTGCGTCCGTTCATTTCAGCCTCCGCGCATCGCCTGGATCAGCATCGGGATTGCCCCGACCAGCCATACCAGTGCGGCGCCCAGCACGGCCTGACCGGTGGTGGCCCGGCCCATGACTTTGATGCCGATCGCGATCAGGATGGTGACCCAGATAGTGAAAAGGTCGATGCGTCCCAGCAGGGCCAGCACGACGGGATTCGCGGTCTGGTGGTCAAAGAACCGGCCCAGTCCGAGGCTCACCGTGTAGCGCGAGTTCAAGTTCTGTTCATCCATCAGGAGAGCCTGGACTGCGCTGACCACCGACTCCACCAGGCGGGGGAACATCGCGAAGGTGGCGATGGTGGCGCCCTGCGAATAGCTGAGGGCTTTTCCCAGGGCCCGCGACACGATCCAGATGATCCCACCCAGCAGGAGCATCATGATCGGAGTGCCGACCAGGACGAAGATCCCCCCGGCGATTCCGGCGAATTTTCTTCCCGCCTCCATCTGCTCCGGCGTCAGATTGGGATTGGCCGCCATGCCGCGCTCGAACTCCGCGTTCATGATCGGCTCCATTGCGGTGCGAGTCGCGAAATACAGCACCGCCGCGGCGACGATGAACACCAGCATGGCGTGGCCGAACTTGCCGTCGCTGCGGCGCTCGAAGAGCCGACTGGGGGCGACGTAGACGTCGAGGTAGTCGTCCCAGCGGGATGGCGCGGCGTCGCTCATGGGAGCTCCGGGGGTAGGGGGGTGGTCTCGTCCCGAATCCAGCGCAGGTACGCGGGGTCCCCTGCCGCGATGGCGAGGGTCACGATCTCCGGCACGTCATAGCTGTGGAGCGCTCGAATCCGCGAGGTCAGCTCGGAGAGCCGGGCCTCGGTGGTCTTGGCGACCACCAGCCACTCCAGGGCGACCCGGACTTCGCCTTCCCATCGATAGGCGCTGCGCATCGGTCCGAGGACCTGCGCGCAGGCGGCGAGCCGCTCGGCGACCAGCGTGTCGGCCATGTCGGCCGCGGCTGCCTCTTCGGCGACCGCCGTGGTCACCTGGCAACAGCGGGTCACCTGCAGGGGCTGGGTCCCGGCGGGTTGATTCCCGGCGTCGCCTCCGGGGCCGTGCTCCCCGGGATCGGCACAATTCCCACCCGCCAGCCTCCCGCGAATTTGACGGTGAGGCGATGTCCCAGCGGATCGGCGTCCACCGTGGCCACGTCGGGGAACCGGCGGGCGAAGCAGCCCGCCCGGTCGGCCTGCTCGGTCAGCCCGGCTTCGTCGCCGGTCATTCTCCATTCGGAGAGCGCCCGGCCGATCGCCACGAGCTCCGCCTGCTGGCGCCCATAGCGGGCAAACTGCTCGGCCGGAATCAGTCCGTCCTGGTCGGCGAGCGGCGTGTAGCTGTCATAGGGGCGGCAGGCTCCCGCGGACAATGCGACCACAGCAGCCAGGACCACGCGACGCATGGTTTGCCTCTCGGAGAGTTGAACGGTTTCCGGAACCGGGAATATATCAGCCGACGCTATCTTCGGGGATGCGCTCAGGGCGATGGCTCCTTCTGCTGGCCGGCGCGGGCTGTGGGTCCGGGGGCCAGGGCCTCACCGGCGAGCTCACGGTCTTCAACGCCGGCAGCCTGGCGTATCCGGTCCGCGAGCTGCTCGCTGCATTCCGCAAGGAGCATCCCGGGGTTGAGCCGCGCCAGGAGAGCTCGGGGAGCCTCGAGGCTGCCCGGAAGCTCACCGAGCTTGGCAAGATCCCCGATGTCCTCGCGGTAGCGGACTACAACGTGATCACCAAGCTGCTGGTGCCCCAATACGCCACCTGGCACGTGACGTTCGCCTCCAACGCGATGGTGCTGGCCTACTCCGATCGCTCGGCCGGGTCGGGGAAGATCAGCGGAGAAAACTGGTGGCGGATTCTGTTGCGTCCGGGAGTACGGTGGGGCGGCTCCGATCCGGCGCTCGATCCCAACGGCTATCGCGCCCTCATGGTGATGCAGCTGGCCGAGCGGCATTACGGCGAGCCGGGGCTGGGCCGCCGGCTTGCCGGCGCGCTGGACCCGCGTTTCGTGCGACCCAGCGAAGCCCAGCTCCTCGGCCTGGTCCAGGCGGGCGAGCTCGACTACGCCTGGTCCTACCGGTCGCTGGCGCTGACCGCGGGACTTCGGTGGGTGGATCTTCCTCCGGCCATCGACCTCAGCGACGCGTCCCGTGCCCCGGCCTATGCGGCGGCGGTGGTGCGGTTGCCGGGAGGGCGGCGCGAGTCCGCCGATTCGGTGGAGTTCCGCGGGGAGCCGATCGTCTACGCGCTGACCATTCCGCTCGGCGCGCCGCATCCCGAGACGGCCCTGGCCTTCGCGCGGTTCGTGCTCTCACCGGCCGGGCGGGACATCCTCGCGAAGGCCGGCTTCCGGGTGCTGGAGCGGCCGCTGGTGACCGGCAGCGGAGAGCCGGAGAGGTTGTTACCATGAGAGGCAACAGTTGGGGCAATAGGCAATGGGCAATAGGCAATAGGCAGGGGCAATAGGCACGTTCCCGTTCACCGTTCACCGTTCACCGTTGACCGTTCACGCCCTTTCGAGAGACAAGTCATGACCGGAACCCCCAACATCCCGTCGCCCCGCAACGAGCCGGTCCTCAACTATGCGCCAGGGAGTCCGGAGCGTGCGGCGCTCAAGGCCGAGCTCAAGGCCCTGGGATCGTCGGTCACCGACATCCCCGCGGTGATCAACGGGCAGGATGTCCGGGGCGGCAAGACGGTGAAGGTGGTGGCGCCCCACCGGCACGGCCAGCATCTGGCGACCACCCATCAGGCCGACGGGCGGGCGATCGGGAACGCGATTGCCGCGGCGCGCCGGGCCCAGCGGGACTGGAGCCGGTGGCGGTTCGAGGATCGGGCGGCGGTGTTCCTCCGCGCCGCCGATCTGCTGGCCGGACCGTGGCGGCAGCGGCTCAACGCCGCGACCATGCTGGGGCAGAGCAAGACCGCCTTCCAGGCCGAAATCGATTCGGCCTGTGAGATCATCGACTTCCTGCGGTTCAATGTGCATTTCGCCGAGCGGCTCTACGCCGAGCAGCCGGTGTCGCCGCCCGGATTCTGGAACCGGCTCGACCACCGGCCGCTGGAAGGATTCGTGTACGCGGTGACCCCGTTCAACTTCACCGCGATCGGAGCCAATCTTCCCTCGGCGCCGGCGCTGATGGGGAACACCGTGGTCTGGAAGCCGGCGGCGACCGCGGCACTGAGCAACTACTTCGTGATGCGGCTGTTCGAGGCGGCGGGGCTCCCGCCCGGGGTCATCAACTTCGTGCCCGGGGACTCGCAGCAGGTGACCTCCCGGGTGCTGGCCGACCGCCACCTCGCGGGCATCCACTTCACCGGATCGACCGCGGTGTTTCAGTCGCTCTGGAAGGGAGTCGCGGCGGGACTCGAGAACTACGCCGCCTATCCGCGCATCGTGGGGGAAACCGGGGGCAAGGACTTCATCGTGGCGCACCCCAGCGCCGATCCGGACGCCGTGGCGGTGGCCATGGTGCGGGGGGGCTTCGAGTACCAGGGGCAGAAGTGCAGCGCGGCCAGCCGGGTCTACATCGCGCAGAGCCTGTGGCCCGCCGTCAAGGCGCGGGTGCTCGAGATGATCGCCGGAATCAAGATGGGGGACGTCACCGATTTCCGGAACTTCATGGGCGCGGTGATCGACGCCCGGGCCTTCGCCAAGCTCTCCGGATATCTGGAGCGCGCCCGCAAGGATCGGGGGGTCACCATCCTGGCCGGCGGCGGCGCCGATGACAAGCGCGGCTGGTTCATCGAACCGACCCTGCTCCAGGTGAAGGATCCCGGCTACCGCACCATGTGCGAGGAGCTCTTCGGGCCGGTACTCTCGACGTACGTGTATCCCGACAAGAGCTGGAAGGCGACGCTGGGACTGGTCAACACCACCAGTCCCTACGCGCTGACCGGCGCGGTGTTCGCCCAGGAACGGACCGCCCTCCTCGAGGCAGGGGAAACCCTTCGGCAGGCCGCGGGAAATTTCTATCTCAACGACAAGCCCACCGGGGCAGTGGTGGGACAGCAGCCGTTCGGGGGGGCCCGCGCCAGCGGCACCAACGACAAGGCCGGCTCGATACTCAATCTGCAGCGCTGGGTCTCGCCCCGGGCGATCAAGGAGACCTTCGTGCCGGCGGTGGACTACCGGTATCCCTTCATGTCCGCGGAGTGATGCGCGGTGAGCGGTGAGAGGTGAGCGGTGAGCGGGAAGAGCCTTGCGGGTCTGGTGCTGCTGCTTCCGGTTCTCGAGGCGCAGGGCGGGCCCGCGGGTTACACCGAGGCCCGGATCGGTTGCGCGACCTTTCGCGAGACGGTGGAGACGGAGATCCGGACCGCGGTAGGCAGCTCGGCCCGGGAGGAGCGGGCGGGCCGGGACGGGCTGCTCTTGCTCCGCGCCACGGCCGGCGATTCCGGACTCGAAGTGCTCGCCTGGTTCGATTCCCTCTCAGTCTGGCGAGAGGGCCCCGAGGGCCGCTCGGTTCCCGACACCGAAGGGCTGCTGGGCGGACGCTGGCGCGGCCTGCTGGACGCGCGGGGCCGCTACACCGGGAGAGTCGTCCCCTTCATTCCCGACGAGGTCGCCGGGGTCGCGGAGTTGCGGGGGATCCTGGAGGATTTTTTCCCTCTTCTTCCCGACAGCGCACTCGGCAACGGCGGCACCTGGCGCTGGTCGAGCCGGACCTCGGGGGACAGCACAACCATCGTCGAGGACTCCCTCGCGATACCGGTGCACCGGGAATCGATCGAGGCCGGCAGCCTGGTGTGGAGCGCAGCGCTCGGCCCGGTTCGCTGGGAGCGGGAGATCACCGTGACGGCCAAAATTCCCGCAGGACGCCCATTTCCCCGGGGAGTGGTTTCGGTGGTCAGGCAGGTGGTTCGAGTGGAGCGAGCCGACTCGGGGTGCGCTCGCCGTTGAATACTGACTGACAAATCGACAGGAGACCGGATTTCAGCAGCTGATAGCCGACTTTAAGCTCTTGCTTCAAGCCCATAGACCCCATATGTTTACCTAACCCCTTCGGGAGGCCCACCGGGTGCCGGATGCCTTTCTCAGCTCCGACGACTTCGATGAACAGGCCCACCAACTCTACAATCAAGGACGCTACGACGAGGCGCTCGAGACGCTGAAGGACGGCCTCGCGCTCTACCCAAGTGCGGTCGAGCTTCACATCGGAATGGGGTATGCCTACCTGGCACGGGAAGAATTCGCCTGGTCGCGGCGCGCTTTCGAGACCGCCCTCTCCCTGGATCCCGATCACGAAGATGCGCTCGCCGGGATGGGGGAAGCGCTGCTCGCAGTGGGCGACCAGGCCGGCGCGGTGCGGAGCTTCGAGCGGCTGCTCCAGCTCGGTTTCCAGGAAGACCATGAGATGATGCTGCAGGCGGGGCGGGCGCTCTTCCGCAGCGGGCTCCTGGCGCAAGCCTACCGGTTCTTCGACCTGGCCCAGACCGCGGAGCAGGAATGCGCCGAGGCAGCCGCCTGTCTGGGCTACGTGTCGCACCGGCTGGGCCGGGACGGCTCGGCCTTCTTCTGGCTCCGGCGCACCCTGGCGATCGATCCCAAGTATGCCGAGGCGAGGATCTATCTCGCCAACATGCTCTATGACCGGGGCGAGAGCGGCGCCGCACTCGCCCATTTCGAAAAGAGCGAGCCGGAAGATCACTTCGACGAACTGGGGCTCTGGCGCACCATCGAGCTCAAGAAGACGCTCTACCGCCTGGGCGACGACGATGCCGAGCTCACGCCCTGGCTGGGGCGCCTGGGCGAGCTGGCTCCCGACTCCGATCCCACCGAGGACCTGCTCGCGGAAATCGAAGCGCGGCTGGCCGACGGCGGGGTGCGCGATCCGCACCAGCTCGAGCTGTTCGGCGCCCTGGTCGCGGAAGTCCCCGGCATGCTGCGGAAGCACAGCCGTCCCGAGGGTCATCTGGTCACTACCCTGACGGGCCTCACGCTGCGGGGTACCTGGGACGAAATCCTGCTGCAGCTCAAGGCCCACGAGCAGTCCTCTCCCCAGCTCTCGCTCTCGGAGTTCATGGCGGGGCTGGCCCGCCGGGGCCGGGAGGAAACCGGCGTCATCATCCCGCTGACCGACGCCGAGGCGTTCATCCGGGGAAGCGCCGAAGCAGGAGTCCTGCGGATCGTGCAGTGACCCCGCGCTGGACCGCCTTTGTCCGGCGGGAGGTTTTGTCCAACGGCCTGACGATTCTGGCTCAGCGTGACCCCGCGGCGCCCGCCGTGGCGGTGGTGAGCCACGTGCGGGCCGGATTCTTCGACGAGCCCGACGCCCAGGTCGGGGTGAGCCACGTCCTCGAACACATGCTGTTCAAGGGCACTCCGACCCGGGGAGTGGGGGCCATCGCCCGGGAAACCAGGGCGGCGGGCGGCTACCTCAATGCCGCCACCAGCTACGATCACACCAGCTACTACACGGTACTGCCGGGGGCTTCGCTGCCGGTGGCGCTCGACCTGCAATCGGATGCGTTGCGGCGCAGCCTGATCGACCCGGAGGAGCTGCGCCGGGAGCTCCGGGTCATCATCGAGGAAGCGAAACGGAAGCTGGATCAGCCGGGAGCCGTTGCGGCAGAGACGCTGCATGCCCTGCTGTTCGACCGGCATCGGATCCGGCGCTGGCGCATCGGCACCGAATCACACCTGGCCGCCATGACCCATCAGGAGATCGTG
>DATFGC010000075.1:0-11201 GCA_035249765.1 Gemmatimonadales bacterium
CGGTCATTCTGGAGGGGCGGCTCGGGCTCGAAGGCACCCTGACCGGTCCCTGGAAGAACGTGGTCTTCGCCGGCGACGCAACTCACCGGGACGGGGAGAGGCCGGTGAGCCGCCTGGCCGGAACCGTTCGCCTCGATACCCGGGGCCCGGTGTTCGCGCTCGAGGCCCAGGTCGTGCTCGACTCGCTCCGGTTCGAGGGGATTCGCCGCGGCTTCCCCACTCTCAAGGCGCAGGGCGCGCTGGGCGGCCGGGTCCACCTGTCGGGGCCCATCGACAATCTGATGGTGGACGCCGATGTGACGGGCGCCATCGGGCACGTGGTGGCGCTGGGGCGGGTGACCCTGATGCCCCCCCGCTACGGAGCGGATTCGCTGCGGCTGGTCTTCGAGGGGGTCAATCTCGCCGCGCTCTCGGCCGGCAGTCCGGAGTCCCGGCTTTCCGGCACCCTGCTGGCCAGCGGCACTGTGGACGCAGGCGTAGCGCCGGTAGGAACCGTCGTGCTCGCCCTGGGCCCCGGGACGTTCCGCGAGGTAGCGTTCGACTCGGCGTCCGCGCGGATCCATGCGGCCGACAGCCTGATCGTGGTGGACACGGTGCACGCGGTCTGGAAGGCGGTGCGGGTGGATGGCGCCGGAACCCTTGGATGGCGGCTCCCCAAGCGCGGCGAAATCGCGCTCCATGTCGAGGCGCCCGATCTTTCGCCCTTCGATTCGGTCGCCATGGCGGTGACCGGCTTCGTCCGCGATACCCTGCGAGGCGAGGTGACCATGGCCGGCCGGGGCCGGGCCGATGTGACCCTCGAAGGAGCGCTGGGTGCACTGACCGTGGGCGTAGCGGCTGCCGTGGACTCGATCCACTGGCTCGGATACCGGGGCAAGAACCTCACCGCCAGTCTCTCGCTGGTCCTCGCCGATTCCACCTTCAACGCCGCGGTGAAGGCCGACTCGCTCTATTGGCGTGATCTCGCCTTTGCCGATCTCGCCGGAGGCTTCAGGGGGCGGACCGATTCGCTGCATTGGGAGGCCGGGGCGACGGGGAGAAACCAGGTGTCATTCCAGGGTGGAGGCCGGCTCGAGCTCGCCACGGACACCCGGCTCTTTCACGCCGACAGCTTGCGTCTCGGGCTGCAGAATCGGGAATGGAAGCTCTCGGCTCCGTTCGATGCCAGGATCTCCGATGCCGGCATCGGACTCGATACCGTCCGGGTCGCCACCACCGACGGCTCCGGCAGCATAGAGGTTGCCGGAGCCATCCCGGGGCAGTCTCCCGGGGATCTCTCGATTACCGCGCTGGGCATCGAGATCGGCGACGTGTATGGGTTGCTGCAGCGTCCGGCCAGCGGGATCCAGGGCTCGATCGCGGTGGATGCCCGGGTCGGCGGAACCTCTGCGCTGCCCACCTTCCGGGGATCCTCCACCATCACCGGACCGGTGTTCGGCGACTTTCAGGCGCCGCTGATCCGTGCGGCCTTCGACTACCGGGAGCGGTTGCTTCGGACCAACCTGACCTTCTGGCGCACCGGCCAGCCGGTGGTGGAAGTGGATGCCCGGCTTCCGCTCGACCTCGCCCTCCAGCGGGTGACCGAGCGGCAGATTGATGGGCCGGTCACCATCGTGGCCAGGGGGGACAGCGTCGAGCTCGCCATCGTCGAGGCGTTCACCCCCAACCTCCGCGAGGTGACCGGCACGATGGACATGGATGCCCGGGTCGAGGGGACCTGGGCCGCGCCCCGGCTGGGCGGCTTCCTCACCATCAAGCAGGGGGGGGCCGAGGTCCCCAGTCTCGGCGTGCGCTACGACTCCACCAACGGCACTTTCCGGTTTGCCGGCGACTCGATCACGACCGACAGTGTGCGGGTGGCGGGGGAGGACGGAACCCTGGTCGCGACCGGCGGTCTCCGCCTCGAGGAGCTCACCCGCCCTGTTCTGAGTCTTCACCTGTCGGCCCAGGATTTTGCGGTCATCGATGTGCCGAATTACATGAAGATCCGGATGTGGGGCGATGTCGACCTGACCGGCCCGCTGCTGCGTCCGGTGCTGACCGGTGAAAGCCGCATCACCGAAAGCGTGATCTACTTCGCCGACCTGGTCACCAAGGAAGTGGTGAATCTCGAGGACCCGATGAATGCCGATCTGGTGGATACCCTCGAGCTCCAGCGCTACGACCTCAAGTCAACCTTCCAGAGCCGTTTCCTCGACTCGCTGGCCATTCGCGACCTGGACTTCATCATCGGGGAGTCTGTCTGGCTCCGCTCGATCGAGGCCAACTTCCAGCTGGAAGGCCGGGTCCAGGTCAACAAGAACAGAAAGGTCTACCGGATCGACGGCACCCTCGACACGCCGAGGGGCACCTACACCCTCAACATCCCGCCGCTGCTCAACCGGACGTTCGCGGTGGAGCGGGGGACGGTGCGCTACTTCGGGGACCTCAACGCCGAGCTCGATGTGGAGGCCCGGCACGTGGTGCGCGACGTGCAGGGAGGGGATGTGCCGGTGATCGCGCACATCGGCGGCACCCTCGAAGTGCCCAAGCTGACTCTGCGCACTCCGCCGGATCGTCCCCCGATTCCGGAGCCGCAGCTCATCTCCCTGCTGGTGTTCGGAACCCTCGACCCGCGGGCGGCCGGACAGCTGCAGCTGGATGACCGGGGCGAGGTCACTTCGACGTTCGTCGCCTACGCCACCAACGCCCTCACCAGCGAGCTGCAGCGGACCCTGCTGGGAACGTCCGAGGGGCTGCTGGAGATCCGGCCCGGGCTTTCGCCCTCCGGGTTCATCGGGGGAGGCACCTCACCGACCCAGTTCGCCATCGGGCGGGCGATCACCAACAAGCTCTTCATCACCGCCAACGCGGGGTTCTGCTTCAGCGCCGGGCAGACCTTCGGCGCCCGGAACCTCGGCGCGAGCCTGGAGTACCGGTTCGTTCGCGAGCTGCGCTTGGTGCTGTCGGCCGAGCCGCTGCAGACCTGCTTTGCGCAAGGTCTGGCCGCGGACGCCCTCTCATCCACCCGGCGGTACCAGTTCGGGGCCGAGCTCCGCTGGGACCGGGACTACTGAGGTGGCCCGAGCCCTCCTGATCACCAACCCGGTCGCCGCTCGTACCAATGCCAGCACCCCGCGCCGGCTGGCCCGGTCCCTGGAGCAGGGGGGCTGGAGCCTGGACGTCGCCACCACGACGGCACCCGGGGACGCCCGGGAGCTGGCCCGGCAGGCGGTGGAGTCGGGAACCGACGTCGTCGCGGTTTTCGGCGGCGACGGCACCTCCATGCAGGCCGCGGCGGCCCTGGTGGGGACCGAGGTCCCCCTCGCGCTCATTCCGGGGGGGACCGGCAACCTGCTGGCCGGGAACCTCCGGATCCCCGCCGCGCCGGCCAGGGCGGCCCAGGTTCTCATGCATGGGCGGCGGCGGCGCATCGATCTGGGCCGGGTGATCCTGCCCGACGGGGTTCATTACTTCGGGGTGGCGTGCGGTGCGGGGGTGGACGCCCTGGTCATGGGTTCGACCGCCGCCTCCGACAAGCGGCGCTGGGGGATCGGCGCGTACTGGGCTACCACCTTGAGGGTTCTCCCCGGACTCCGCAGCACTCCTTGCCGGATCACGGTGGATGGAGAGTGCCTCGACGTCCGGGCGGCGCTGGTGCTGATCATGAACTGCGGCGAGATGATCCCGCCTCTGATCCGGGTCCGCCCCGAGATCGCACCCGACGACGGCTTTCTTGATCTGGTGGCGGTCACCGCCGACACCACCTGGGAAGGCATCAGGGGACTCTGCCGGGTGGTTATCGACGGCCGGCGAACCGTGATCCGCGAGACACCCTACCTCCGCTACGCCCGGGGCACCCGGTTCACGGTGGAACCGAGTGACCCCCTCCCGGTGCAGTTCGATGGCGATCCGGTCGGGGTGACGCCCTTTACGGCCGAAGTGGTGCCTGGGGCGCTCACAGTGATGACTCCGTAGGAAGACGCAACGACGCAAAGACGCAAAGTCTACGACTGACCATCACGTTGCGTCCTTGCGTCTTTCCGACTTTGCGTCTTATATCTTGACACAATGACCGACTCCGTGCTCCTCATCCACGACGACAGCAACGTGCTGCGCTCCATCGGGGCGCGGTTCGAGCAGGCCGGGTGCGAGGTCCTCCGGGAGCTCACCGGCGAGGCCGGGGTAGCCACCCTGGAACGGGTGCGGCCCGACGTCGTCTGCCTGGCGCTGCACCTGGCCGAGCCCGCGCCCGCGCTGATCGGCCGGCTGGCGGCACACGAGGCACCGGTGATCGGATTTGCGGAGCAGCCTGCGCCCGAATCGGTGGCGCGGGCCCTGGTCGCTGGGGTGAGCCAGGTGGCCGATACCTCGACAGATCCCGACCTGCTCTTCACCCTGGCGCAGCATGCCGGCGCCCTGGGCCGGCGCCGCCGTGCGGCCGAAGCGGTGATCCGGAGTGGCTCTCCCCGGTTCGGCGCCGATTCGCTGGGCGGGTCGCCCGCGATGCGCCAGCTCGCCAATCAGCTCGGCCTCCTGGCGCAGAGCGAGCGCACCACCGTGCTGCTCACCGGAGAAATCGGAGTGGGGAAGGGCTGGGCCGCCCGGGTGATTCACGACCTGGGGACCCGGGCCGGCAATCCGTTCCTGGAGGTTCGTCTCGGCGGCCAGAGCGCCGGCTACCTCGAATCGCTGATCTTCGGGCACGAGCAGGGCGCCTTCGTGGAAGCCACCGGGCGCCGTCGCGGGTACCTCGAGCTGGCGGATGGGGGAACTCTCCTCCTGCGGGAGGTGGCCGATCTCCCGGCCGAGCTCCAGACCAAGGTGCTCCGGGTGCTGGAGACCCGCAGCTTCCGGCGGCTCGGAGGGACCCACGACATCACGGTGGACACCCGCCTGGTCGTCACCACCCGCCGCGACCTGGCCCAGGAGGTCGAGGCCGAGCGATTCCGCCAGGATCTCTTCTATCGGCTGAACGTGATGACGCTGACCCTGCCCCCGCTCCGGGAGCGGACCCAGGACGATCGCGCCGGGCTCATCGCCGCCATCCACGGCGAGCTCAAGGGCCTGTATCCCGACAGCCCCCAGATCATCACCCCCGACGCCCAGGGCCGGCTGCTGGAGTACCCCTGGCACGGAAACCTCCGCGAGATGGAGCAGGTGCTGGAACGGGCGATGCTCCTCTCCCGGGGCCAGATCGCGGTGGGTGTCGAGCATCTGCCGGGCGAATTCCGGGCCCGCCCCGGGGTGGGTGACCGGCGGCACACGCCGATGAGCATCGACGACCTGGAAAACCAGCACATCGAGCGCACCCTCCGGTATCACGGCGGGAACCGCACCCGGGCGGCGAAGGAGCTGGGCATCTCCCGGGCGACGCTGATCAACAAGATCAAGCTCTACGGCATCACGGACTGAGCGGCGATGCAGAGTCAACGGCCTCGACCCCCCGCGACCGACGCGATGGAGTGCCGCGCCTGCGGGCGCGAGGAGCGCGCGTCGGAGGGATACCCCTGCACCCGCTGCGGGACCTTCATCTGCCTCATCTGCAACCTCCGCGGCGTCACGCTCTGCCGGCAGTGCGCGGCGGAAAGCCCGACCGGCCCGACTCCGGCGTGAAGCGCAAGCTCGTCCTCTTCGACATTGACGGGACCCTCCTCCTGAGCGACGGCGCCGGCCGCCGCGCGATTCACGCCGCGATGGGAGACGACGGGGTGGACCTCACACCCGCCGCCGGCATCCGCTTCGATGGAAAAACCGATCCCCAGATCGTGACCGAGCTGCTCGAAGCGGCCGGACACCCGGTTCCCGACGACCCGGGCCGGATCGCGCTCCTGCTGGAGCGGTATCTCGCCCATCTGGAACGCGACCTGGCCGAATCCGGGCATCGTTCCCGGGTGATGCCCGGAGTTCCCGGGCTGCTCGATGCGCTGGAGGGTGACGCGTCCGTGCTGCTCGGCCTGCTGACCGGGAACGTACTGCCCGGCGCCCGGCTCAAGCTCAGGGCCGCGGGCCTCGATCCCGAGCGATTCCGGGTCGGGGCCTTCGGCTCCGATCACGCCCGGCGGGGGGAGCTGCCGGGCATCGCCGCCCGCCGGGCCGAGCCGTTCTTCGGCCGGGTCCCCGGCGGTGAGGAAGTGGTGATCATCGGGGACACCCCGGCGGATGTGTGCTGCGGAGAGGGAATCGGAGCCCGGACCATTGCCGTCGCCACCGGGGGATACTCGGTCGCGGAGCTGGAACAGGCCGGCGCCGACGCGGTGTTCGAGAACTTCAGCGAAGTGGAGCGGGCGGTGGAGGCGATCCTATCCTAGAACACGAGCTCAAGGCCGTGGTTGCTGATCCCGGGGCGGTCCGGGCACGACTGGAGCGGGCCGGTGCGCGGCACGGTTTTCAGGGGATGATGTCTGACGTTCGCTATGACCGGGACGGCGAGCTGCTGGGCCGGGACGAGGTGCTCCGGCTCCGGGAATACCATCACCCCGGCGGGCGGATGGAGACCATCCTCGGATGGAAGGGGCCGACCCAGGTCAGCGCGGAGGGATACAAGATCCGTCCGGAGCTCGAGTACGAGATCACAGCCCGGACCGCGCCGCCGGCCGATCTCCTCGAGGCGCTCGGGTTCCGCCGGATTCACACCATCGACCGGTACGTCGAGTACTACCATCTCGGGACCGCCGCGATCCGGCTGGAGTGGTATCCCCGTATGGACGTGCTGCTCGAGATCGAAGGCGATCCCGCCGGCATCGAAGCGGGCCTTCGGGCCGTCGGCATTCCCCGCGAGGAATTTACCGCCGACGCGCTTGCCGCTTTTGCCGCCCGCTTCGCCGCCCGCACCGGGACGGCTCCCGTGCTCGCCGCCGCCGAGCTCGCCGGCGCGGCTCCCGGCTGGTCCGCCCGGTGAACCTTCCGGAGCTGGGCCCGCTGCTCGGGACCCTGGTCGAACCTCCCGATCATGACGGCGAGGAAGCCGCCCTCGATCCCACCCGGCTCGCGATGGTGGACGCGGTCTTTGCGCGCGCGGCACAGGCGCGGCGCCACCTGGCCCAGGGCGAAGAGGAAGCGGCCCGGGCCGCGCTCGGCTCCTCCGCCTGGCTCGAAATCTGGGACGCCGCCGCGGCCCGGAGCGCCGCGACCCTGATCGAACGAACCGAACGCCGCATGCGCGAAGCCGCGGCGTACTCCCGGTTCCCGGCGAAGCGGCTCGCCGACCTGCTCCCCACCGCGGAGGACCGCGCCGTTCTCACCGCCAAGCTCAATGCGGAGGGTACGGGCCTCGAGGCCGCCGCGCCGGCGCTCGATGCACGGGGTGAAGAATGGGACCAGGCGGCCCGCCGCGCCGCGGGCGAGCTGGAACAGGCCTGGCAGCGGCTGATCCGGGCCGCCGAAGACGAAGTGTCGATCTGGGAGCGCCGCATCGAGGAGATCCGGACCTGGCGGCGTCCCTGGCTCCCGCTCGCGCTCGGAGGGGGCATCGCGCTCGGGCTGGGAACCTGGATGGGGCTGGTGCTCGGCGGATACCTCCCCGTTCCCGGTCCGCTGCGGCCCCTCGCCGAGTGGGTCTGGAGTCTTCCGTGGCCGTGATCGGGATCGGCATCGACCTGGTGGACAACGCCGAGGCGGCGCGCCTGCTGGATCGCTGGGGCGACCGGCTGCTCCGTCGCCTGCTGACCGATGCCGAGCGACAGTACGTGATGCGTGCGGCGCTCCCGGCTCAGCACCTGGCGGTACGACTCGCCGCGAAGGAAGCGGTATACAAGGCGCTCCAATCCTTGCCGGGAAGCCGGGGCCTTCGCTGGCGCCAGATCGAGGTGCTTCGCCAGAACAGCGGCCGGCCCACCGTACTGCTTCATGCCGAAGCCGCCGGGGTCGCCACCCGGGGTGGGGTGGAGCGGATATCTCTGTCGCTCACCCATACGCCTCAGACGGCGGGCGCGGTCGCCATCATCGAAGGAGGTTGACCGCAAGGATTTGGAATTCCGACTTTCCCGCTCTACTTTCAGCTTCGATGCCGTCGAATTATCTGAGAATCATTCTCATTCGCGCCGTTGCCCTGCTGATATTCTTCCAGCAGGCCGGCATCGCCATGCTAGCCGCCCAGACTCCGGACCGCGAAGTTGCCGCCGCGGCCCGCCGGGTCGCGGCCGTCGCGCAGCTCGCCGCGGAGGAGTATGCGCTGGGAGTGAGTGGGGGGCGGGTGGTCGCCGCGCCGGAGGTGGAAGAGGCGCGGCTCTTCCTGGCCGAAGCCCGGCGCAATGCGGTCCGGTTGCCGCCCGCCACTTCCCTGCCGGTGGTGGCGATGCTGACGGCGATGGAGTCCATGGTGGGCCGCACGGCGGAGCCGGACTCGGTATCCCGGCTGGTCAAGGCGCTGCGGCTCAAGCTGAGCGAAGACCTCCAGCTTACCCTGGACGAGATTCCCGCCGACCCGCCTTCGCTCTCCCGGGGGAGGGAGATCTACCAGGGCACCTGCGCCGTCTGTCACGGCATCACCGGGTACGGCGACGGTCCTCAGGCATCGGTGCTGTCGCCCCGGCCGGCGAATCTCGCCGACGCGGCCTCGCTCCGGGCCAGCTCTCCGCTCGACTTCTATCGCCGGATCACCATCGGAACCGCGGGCACCTCGATGGCGCCCTACGAGCACCTGCTCTCGGTGGAGGACCGCTGGGCGGTCGCGGTGTACGCCTCGACTCTGCGGCTGCCCCGGCCCCAGGGGCAGGTGCCTGCCGCACTGCGGAGCTTTCCGGCCAGCGCTCCGATGAGCGACGCGGAGGTGCTCGCTGCGCTTCCGGCCGGGGCCGGCGACGCCAATCTCGCGGCAGTCCGCACCATTCAGGGTCCGTCCGGAGCGGCGACCTCGGCGGTGTTCACCACCGTTCGCGCCCGGGTGGACAGCGCCTACTCCCTGGCCCTGGCCGGTCGCAGCGAAGAGGCCCGGGCGATGGCCATGGACGCCTACATCGCCTTCGAGCAGGTCGAGCGAGAGCTCCGGGTCCAGGACCCCACCCTCACGCTCGATCTCGAAGAGGCCTTCAGCAGCCTCCGGACCCGGGCCGGAACCGGCGCCTCGCCGGCCCAGCTCGCCGAAATCCGGCTGGATCTGGCGCGTGCCCTGGAGCGCGCCGAGCGGACCGTGGGCGACCGGAACTCCCCCTCCAATGTGCTGGTCCAGTCGTTCATCATCCTGCTCCGCGAAGGGCTCGAGGCCATCCTGGTGATCGGGGCGCTGACGGCGTTTCTGGTCAAGACCGGCAACGGGCACCGGCGCCGGGAGATCCACCTCGGCGTCGGCGCCGCGGTGGCGATGAGTCTGCTGACCGCGCTGGCGCTGGAAACGGTGTTCGTGGTGTCCCGCGCGAGCCAGGAAGGGCTCGAAGGCGGCGTGATGCTCGCCGCCATGGCCACCCTGTTCTACGTGAGCTACTGGCTGGTCTCCAAGATGGAAGTCGCCAAGTGGACCCGGTTCGTGAAGAGCAAGGTGGAGAAGGCGCTCTCCCGGCGGTCCGCGCTGGCGCTCGCATCGGTGGCGTTTCTCGCGGTGTATCGCGAAGGCTTCGAGACGGTGCTGTTCTACAAGGCGCTGGCGGTGTCGGGCGGCGCGGGATCCTGGGTTCCGCTGCTGGGCGGAATCCTGATCGGGGCCGCGGTGCTGGCAGGGGTTTACGTGGCGATCAACCGGTTCGGGGTCCGGCTCCCTCTCAAGCCGCTGTTCGGGGTCACCGGGGCCCTGCTGTACTACATGGCGTTCGTTTTTGCGGGTAAGGGCGTGGCCGAGCTTCAGGAGGCGGGAGTGGTCTCACTCACCCCGGTCACCTGGTCGCCCCGGATTCCCTCGATGGGGATCTACCCCACGGTGGAATCGCTCGGGCTCCAGGGCCTGCTGCTGCTGCTGGCGGCGGTCGCGCTGGCGTGGACCTTCCTGATCGAGCCCCGGCGGTTCCGGGTCACCCCGGTGCTGGTCCCCGAAGGGGCGCCGGAAGCGCCCGACTTCCCTTTGCGCGTCCCGGCCTCCGCCGGTCAGCGCGAAATGCTCAGGTCCATCGACCGGATCGAGGCCGATCTGGCGGAAGTGCGGAATGAGCTGGATCGGATTCGGGATCAGGTGGCGCCCGAAAGAGATGTGAGCAGTGAGCGGTGAGCGGTAAGCGGGAACTGCATTCCCGCTCACTGCTTACCGCTCACCGCTTACCCTTCACCAGATATTCTCCCGGCGCCACGTCCGGCTCCTTGCTCCACGCCGCCATCAGCACGCCGCCCAGGACCACCATCGCCAGCGCGGTGAGCTGCGCGACCGTGAGACCCAGCGGCAGCAGGTCGGCCTTGGCGCGGAGGAACTCGACCAGGAAGCGCTCGGTCCCCGCCAGGGCCAGGTAGAGCCCGAAGAGCCATCCCGCCGGCTTGCCGGTGTTCCGCAACCGCCACAGCAGCATGAACACGCCGATCATCAGCACCGCTTCGTAGAGCTGGGTCGGATGCACCGCGACCAGCGTCTCCGGGGAGACTCCCGGCGCCATGGGGGTGCCGAAGGAAGCGGCGAAATTTCCCGCGGTGGTAGGCGGAATGCCCTGGGGAAAGGTCACTCCCCACGCGAGCGAAGTGGGCCGGCCGTAGTCGTCTCCCACCAGGAAGCAGCCGATCCGTCCCAGCGCGTAGGCGGCCGGCAGCGCCGGCGCGGTGAGCTGGCAGGTCCAGCGGAGCGGGACGCCGAGCCGATGTCCGTTGGCCAGCACCGCCAGCGACCCGCCGATGAAGCCGCCGTACCAGACCAGGCCTCCGCGGGTGAACAGCGCGCCGGGGTCGCCGGTGGCCGCCACGTACCAGAGCTTGGCGCCGATCACCCCGCCGATCACCGCGGCGACCGTGATGTCGGCGGCGTAGTCGGGTTGCCATCCCCGGCGCCGCAGATCCTGATCGATCAGCCACCCTCCCATGAGGAAGGCGACCATCAGCATGATCCCGTACCCGGTGAGGGGGAGCGGGCCCAGCTGGATATTGAAGGGATACATCGTGGTCATGCAGGTAACCTAACCTTTTCACTGCCGGGGAGCGGTCCGCGATCGAAGGGCTCGAGGTCCATGCCGGACCGTTCTCCCCGGGCCAGCCGCCACGCGCCGGCGACGGCGATCATCGCGGCGTTATCGGTGTTGAGCCGGGGTGCCGCGACGACGACCTGCGCCGCGCCGCCCAGCCGCGCGGTCAGGGCGTCGGCCAGGGCGCGGTTGCAT
>DATFGC010000076.1:0-14664 GCA_035249765.1 Gemmatimonadales bacterium
CGCCGCCGACCTCCGCTCCATGCTGATGCGGCGGCTCTCCTCGGCCCCGCCCCGGATCCGGGAGTCGGCGCCCGAGGTGCCCGAGCACGTCGAGGCCGCGATGGTCCGGGCGCTCTCGGTGGACCGGACCGAGCGGTTCGCGACCGCGGGAGAATTCGCCGCGGCGCTGGTGGGCTCGGGCTCGATGCAGATCATCACCCCGGCCCCGATGCCCACGACCCGGCGGCGCAGCACGGCCGGCCTGATCGCGACGGTGGTTGCAGTCGGGGCGCTCGCCTTCTTCGCGGTGACCAAGCTGGCCAGTCCGGGCCGGGCCGACTCGATCACCTCGGTGGCGGTGGCGCCGGAGCCGGGCGACAGCGCCACCGCGTACCTGAGCGAGGGCATCCTGGATGGGGTGGCCAATCTGCTCCGGCGGGTACCTCAGCTCAGGGTGACCGCGCCGAGCCTGGTGGCCCAGGTCCGGCGGCAGAATCCCACCTTGAATGCCGAGGAGCTGGGCCAGCAGCTCGAGGTGGAGTCGGTGCTGACCTGGTCGCTCCGGAAGGTGGGAGACTCGCTGCTGCTCCACACCGAGCTGCTTCGGGTCCCGGGAGGCGACCTGGTGTGGAGCGCGCGGTACGGCCGCCACGAGAGCGATGTGGCGGCGATGCAGGGCGAGATCGCCCAGCTGGTGGCCGATTCGCTCCGGCTCCAGGTGAGCGGCGCCGAACGGGCCTCCATGGCCCGGCGCACCACGGCGAGCGCCCGGGCCTACGATCTCTACCTGCGGGGCCGCCGGGCCCAGCTCCGGGGAATACCGCTGGGCCCGAGCGCGCAGGTGTTGCTCGACTCTTCCGCCTACTATGGCCGGGCCGCCCTCGCGCTGGATCCCGGCTTTGCCCAGGCCCATGGGCTGCTGGGGACCTACTACTTCGTGGTGGCGTTCCGGGGCTGGGGACCGTTCCAGGATTACATGGATTCGGTGCAGTCCTCCCTCCACCGGTCTCTGGCGGTGGACAGCACCCTCAGCGATCCCTGGGTCAACATGATGAGCAAGTCGATCTACCTGGACGACGACTGGCCCGGAGCCGTCTCGCAGGCACGGCGGGCGCAACGGCTCAGCGGGTACGATGCCCAGGTGCTCCAGTTCACCGCCATCGTCACCGGGGAAGTGGAGGGGCGGCTGGATTCGGCCATCGCGCTGGCGCGGCGCTCCACCGGGATAGAGGCGTCGAGCGGCGGCTGGAACACCCTGGCGGACCTGTTCATGCGGGCGGGGCGGTTCGATTCGGCGGTAGTCGCGGCCCGCCGCGCGCTGGATCTGGATCCCACCCTGACGGGTCCGCGACGCCGGCTGATCATGAGCCTGGAGCAGCTCCGGCGCTATGATGAGGCGATCGAGGCCCGACGGCAGGGAGCCGATACCGCGGGCGCGGCGGAATACGCCCGGGGATTCGCGCGGGGCGGGGCGGCGGGTTATGAGGCGGTGCGCCGGGCTGATCTGCGGCGCCAGGTCGCGGCGCTGGAGGCCCCGCTCGATCCGCCCCGCGAGCTACCTCGAGACACGGTGCCCCCGCTCCGGGAAGAGCGGATCGTCGCGCTCTATGCCCAGCTCGGCGAATGGACCAAAGCGATGGATTGGGTGATGAAGCTGGTGGAGCACCGGCCCCGGCGATTCCGGCTGATCGTCGCCAACCCCCAGTTAGCCGGGCTGCGCCGGGACCCGAGATTCCAGGCCCTGGTCAGGGAGCAGGGGCTGGAGGAGCTGCTGAGGCAGGTAAGCGGTGAGCGGTAAGCGGTAAGCGGTAAGCGGGACCAGCATTTCCCGCTCACTGCTCACCGTTCACTGCTTACCGTCTATCGGTCGCACACTCTCCGCAGCTCCCGGTTCACCTGCCCCTGATCGGTGCTCATTTTGTAGAACTCGTCCAGAAAGTCGGTCGCCTCTTTCAGCCGGCCGGGGGTCAGGTCCTTGATCCCGGTGAGGTGGCCGTAGATCGCGTCCTTCTTGGCCCGGAAAATCCCGAGGGTTTCGTTGAGCAGCTCGGGGGAATGGCAGCCGCCCCGGTAGAGCCGGTCGGTGACTCGCTTGATCGGAAGGCGATAATCGGGCTTGGCGTAGGGGGCATTCACCAGCCCGGTCCAGTCGAAGTCGTAGGCCATGGGGTAGTAGGCCATCGAGGTGTCGGTCTGCACGATCCGGTAATTGTGCAGGTAGGAGAGGGAGTAATCGGTATTGGCGATCATGTACTGGAACACGTCGGTGATCGCCATCTGCTTCGGATCCATCTCCGCGGCGTTCCCGCCGGTCTGCATCAGCACCTTGCCGTAGTTCCGCCGGGCCATCTCCTCGGCGTCTTCGGTCCAGAATCCGGGGCGGGTGATGGTGAACTTGGGATCGTTCGGGTCCACGTAGGTAATGGTGGCCCGGCGGGCCCGGAGGCTCAGCGGGGTGAGCTCGTTGTACATCCCGTAGATGGCGTACTCGACCAGGACGTTCTGGGCGTAGCCGTCGCCCTTCTGGCAGGGACTGGTCAGCTTGTAGGAACCCTCTCCGCCGAACAGGGTGCCCCTGGTCTTTTCCTTGTCGAAATAGACGTTGAGCGGAAGGAGCGAACAGGTCCTGAGCCGGTAGTGGCCCCGGGTGGCCAGCTGTACATCGGTTGACAGGGTGTCTCCCTTGTCGCCCAGCCAGCGCAGCTTGGCGGGGAACCGCTTGGTACTCATGGAATCGCGGTCCTTGAAGACCGTCTTGAAGTCGGCCTCCAGCCACATCACCACCGGCTCGGTGGAGCGAAACAGCCGGTTGGGGCGGCTGGCGTTGGAGTCGCGCGCCGGCCTGGCGGGATCGGCTGCCTGGGCCGTGAGCAGGGCGGGGACGAAGACGACGGTCAGCGCGGCGAGGAGCCGCAGGGAGGGTCGAGCAGACATTTGGGGATCCCGGCGTGATGTACAGCTTCGATGATAGCGTGGTGACGGAGGTGGCGCGAGGGGGGTAGATTTTAGGCAGTACGGTCAACGGTCAACGGTCAACAGTGGACCGTGAGCGGAGTCCTGACCACTGACCACTGACCACTGACCACTGACCACTGACCCCCCGGACCCATGCCCTTCCTGCGCCCCGCCCTGACCGCCCCCCTTCTCACCGCCCTGTTTTGCGCCGCGCCCGGCCAGACGCCGGAGGCGGCGGGAGAGGTCTCAACGGCCGTACCCCAGGCCGGCCGGCCCACCCTCCTGGTCTTCATCACCGTGGACCAGATGCGGGCCGATTACCTGGACCGCTGGAAGGGCCAGCTCTCCGGCGGCCTCAAACGGCTGGCCGAGGGCGGGGCGGTGTTCACCAACGGGCACCAGGACCACGCCATCACCGAAACGGCGCCGGGCCACGCCAGCACCCTGTCGGGGCGGTTCCCTCGGAGTACCGGGATCACCCGGAACCTGGCCGGAGTCAACGATCCCGACTCGCCGCTGATCGGATCCCGGGCGCTGGGCGCGTCGCCCTTCCGGTTCCGGGGCACTACGCTCGTCGACTGGCTCACCGCGGCGAACCCGGCGACCCGGGCCCTGTCGGTCTCCTCCAAGGACCGGGGGGCGATCCTCCCGATCGGCCGCTCCAAGCAGGAGGTCTACTGGTACAGTGCCTCCGGCGCATTCACCACCAGCAAGTGGTACCGGGACACCCTGCCCGACTGGATCCAGGCGTTCAACCTCCGCCAAATGCCCCATGATTTCGCGGGCAAGAGCTGGGACCTCCTGCTTCCTCCCTCCGAATACGCCGAGCCCGATAGCGTGGTCGCGGAATCGCGGGGCCGCGGCTTCATGTTCCCGCATCGATTCTCGGCCAGCCACGACACAGCGGCGGCCCAGCTTCCCGGCTTTCCCTTCATGGACGAGGTGACCGCGGCGCTGGCTCTCCTGGGGATCCAGTCCCTCGAGCTCGGCAAAGGACCGGCTACCGACGTGGCCGCCGTGTCCTTCTCGGCCACAGACTACATCGGGCATCGCTTCGGGCCCGATTCCCGGGAGGTGCACGACCAGGTGCTCCGGCTCGACCGGATCCTGGGGAGCTTCATCGATTCGCTCTACAAGCTCCGGGACTCGACCCGGATCATCTTCGCCCTAACCTCCGACCACGGGGTCGCTTCCTTTCCCGAGCTCAATTCCGGAAACCGGAATCCTCCGCCGTCGCGGGTCGACCTCTCCCCGGCCATCGAGGCCGGGATCGCGGTGATGCGGCGGGCCAAGGCGGATACCGGGGCGGTGGACCTGGAGAGCGGGGCGTTCCTGGTCGAGCGGAGACGGGGGATCACCCCGGCGCTGATCAATGCCTCGGCCGACAGCTTCGTCGCGGTGGCTCGCCGGATCCCCGGGGTGCTCCGGGCCGACCGGTTCCGGGATCTTGCCTCGGCCGATTTCGGCAAGGATCCCATCGCGCGGCGCTGGATCCAGATGTTCGCTCCCGATATTCCCGTTGAGGCGACGGTCACCATGGCCCCGGGCAACTATTTCTGGTACTATGGCGTCGCCCAGCACGGCACTCCGCACGACGACGACAGCCACGTCCCCATCATCTTCTACGGGCCCGGGTTCAAGCCGGGACGCTACGACCAGTTCGCCCGCACCGTGGACATGGCGCCCACCCTGGCCCAGGTCCTTGGAGTCACGCCGACCGAGCCGCTGGACGGGAAGCCTCTTACCGCGGCGATCAAGTGAGGCGGGCTGCTATCAGCTATCAGCTATCAGCTATCAGCTGCTTGACGCTGATGGCCGGCGCCGCGCACGCGCAGGCCGCCCGAGCGCCGCAGCACGGGGTCCGTCCCGCCCGGCTCGCGATCCGCAATGCGATGATCATCGAGGGCAACGGCACCCCGGCGTCGGGCCCCTACGACATCCTGCTCGAGGGCAATCTCATTGCCAACGTGGTGGCGCTGGATCCGGTGGCCCTGCGAGGCGGCACCGCCCGGCGTCCCGCCGCCGACGTCGAGATCGACGCTACCGGCAAGTACGTGATGCCGGGGCTGATCAACATTCACGGGCATGTCCAGGAGGAGCGGGGCGGCCTTCCCCAGCCGCTGGAGTACGAGCTCAAGCTCTGGCTCGCCTCGGGCGTCACCACGGTGAGGGACGTGGGGAGTGACACCCGGAAGACCCTCGCGCTCCGCGAGGCCAGCGCGGCGGGGCGGGTCGCCGCGCCGAGAATCGTGGTCTATGCCAGCTTCGGCGGCGGGGGCGACGGGGTGGACACCCGCGGCATCCGCACCGCGGAGGAGGCACGAGCCCGGGTCCGGAGCCTCAAGGCCATGGGCGCCGACGGGATCAAGATCGTGGGAATCGACCGCGACATCCTCGAGGCCATGGAGGACGAGGCCGCCAAGGCCGGGTTGCCCATCGCCCACCACGTGGGGGTCGAGGAAACCACGGTCTGGGACGACGTGAAGTTCGGGACCCGGAGCATCGAGCATTGGTACGGGGTGCCGGATGCCGCGCTCCCCGGAGGCGTCCAGGGCTTCCCCGCCGGCTACAACTACAACAACGAGGTGGACCGGTTCCGCTGGGCGGGACGGCTCTGGCGGGAAGCCGATCCGGAAAAGCTGGGCAGCGTCCTGCAGGCCATGGTGGACGCGAAGGTGGCCTGGAATCCCACCCTGGTGATCTACGAAGCCAGCCGGGACCTCCAGCGCGCCCAGGGCCAGCCCTGGTTCAAGGACTACCTCCATCCGACCCTGGAAGAATATTTCCGCCCTAACCCCGCCAATCATGGCTCCTACTTCATCGGGTGGAGCTCGACCGACGAGGCCTACTGGAAGGAGAACTACCGGATCTGGATGGCGGCGCTGCGCGACTTCGCCCGGCGGGGCGGGATCATCGGGGTGGGCGAGGACGCCGGGTTCATCTACCAGCTCTACGGCTTCGCGCTGATCCGCGAGCTCGAATTACAGCAGGAAGCCGGCTTCCACCCCATCAAGGTCCTCCAGCACGTCGCCCTGAACAACGCCCGGATCCTCGGCATGGACGGTCGGATCGGCCGGGTGCGCTCGGGGCACCTGGCCGATCTGCTGGTCGTGAACGGAAATCCCCTGGAAGACCTGAAGGTGCTCTATCCCACCGGCACCGAGACGATCCGGGACGGGAAAGCGGTGCGCACCGGGGGAGTGGAGTGGACCATCAAGGACGGCATTCCCTACCACGGGCCGACGCTGCTCCGGGAAGTGAAGGAGATCGTCGCCGCTGCGAGGGCGAAGCCTTGAGCCTTCAGCCTTCAGCCATCAGCAAGCGACTGAAGGCTGAGGGCTGATGGCTGAAGACACCCTATGCATACGGGAATACAAATTATGCTGCCGCCCTGGGTGCCCGGGCTGATCGCGGGGCGCGAGGTGTTCCCCACCCTGGAAGACCGGATGCGGCTGGCCGTGGCGCTCTCCCGGGAAAACGTGGTCCGGAGAACCGGGGGTCCGTTCGGGGCCGCGATCTTCGAGCGGGACAGCGGCCGGCTGGTCGCCGCCGGCGTCAATAGCGTCACCCGGCTCAACAACTGCACCCTGCACGGCGAGATGGTCGCCTTCATGATGGCGCAGGCCGCGCTGGGCAGTTTCTCCCTCGGCGCGCCGGGCATGCCGGCCCACGAGCTGGTGACCTCCTGCGAGCCCTGCGCCATGTGCCTGGGCGCGATCCTCTGGAGCGGAGTCAGCAGGGTCGTCTGCGGCGCCGCGCGGGCCGACGCCACCGAGCTTCGGTTCGAGGAAGGCCCGGTGTTTCCGGAGTCGTACAAGTACCTGGAAGCGCGGGGCATCGAGATCGTGCACGGGGTGCTGCGGCAGGAGGCCCGCTCGGTGCTGGTGCTGTACCGGGAGCAGGGGGGGGCGATTTACAATGGCTAGGAGATGGGAGATGGGAGTTGGAGTTTGGGGGACCACCTTGCTGCTGGGCTCCGCTTCGCTCGCTCCAGGGCCGTCCCCAACCCCCATCTCCCAACTCCCAACCCCCACTCAGGTCGTCGTTCTCGGCACCGGCAACCCCAACCCCGACCCCGATCGTTCCGGGCCCGCCGTAGCCGTCGTGGTGAACGGAGTCGCCTACCTGGTGGACGCCGGGGCCGGGGTGATGCGGCGGGCCGAAGCGGCCCGGCGCGCCGGTGTCTCCGCGCTCGCCGCCGACAAGATGAGGGTGGTGTTCCTCACCCATCTGCACTCGGATCACACCATCGGTCTCCCCGATGTGATGCACACCGGCTGGGTGGCCGAGCGGGCGGCGCCGCTCAAGCTGTTCGGTCCGCCGGGCACCAGCGCGATGGCGGGACACCTGGTGGAAGCCTGGTCGGCCGACATCGCCAACCGCCGAGGCGGTTTCCAGCCTCATACCGAGGGAGGGTGGCGGGTGGAGGCCACCGATGTGACCGGCGGAGTGGTGTACCGCGACTCCAACGTCACCGTCAGCGCGATCCCGGTGCCCCACGCCGGCTGGCCGGTGGCGCTGGGCTATCGGTTCGAGACCCGGGACCGTATCGTCGTGGTCTCGGGCGATACCAGGCCCGCCGACGCGATCGTGAACGCCTGCAACGGCTGCGACGTCCTGGTGCACGAGGTGTATTCGACCAGGGGATTCGCCACCCGCACTCCGGCCTGGCAGAAGTATCACGCCGACGCGCATACATCCTCGGAGGAGCTGGCGGCGCTCGCGGGCCGGGCCCGCCCGAAGTTGCTGGTGCTCTATCACCAGCTCTACTGGGGCGCGACCGACGACGAGCTGCTCCAGGAGGTGCGCCTGCGATACCGTGGGGTGGTAGTCTCGGCCAGGGATCTGGGCATCTACTGACGAGGCACGATGGCTCCCCAGCACCCGAACCAGATCAGCGACTGGGAGGAGGCCCTCCGTCAGATCAGGAGCGACAGCGACGCCCTTGTCCACGATCTCACCCCGGCACAGTTCAACTGGCGTCCCGCGCCGGACAAGTGGTCGGTGGGTGAATGCTTCGATCACCTGGCCATCGCCACCGGCCTGATGCTGAGCAGGGTGCGGCCGGTCGTTGACCGGGGACAGGTCGAGGGGATCATGGGAGCGCCGCCATACCGGTATGGGGTGATGGGAGGATGGTTCGTGCGGATGATGGAAACCCCGCCCGCCCCGGGAAAACGCCCCATGCCCAGCCCGAAGAACTTCGCCCCCACCTCAGGGATGCCGAAGGCTGAGGTCATGGCCCGCTATCACAGCGTGCTGGCCGATCTGCGGCTCGCGCTGGAGCGGTCCCACGGGCTGGCCCTCGACAAGCTCAAGGCCCGTTCCGCGGGCCAGGGCGGTGGCTGGCTCAAGTTCAACCTCGCGGCCTGGTTCGCGGCGACGATCGCCCATCTGCGGCGCCACTTGGCCCAGGCCCGCCGGGTGATCGAGACGGCCGGGTTTCCCGGCCGATGACCCTCCGCCGCCAGCTCGGCCTGGGCGCCGCGGTCTCGCTGGTCATCGGCGAAGTGATCGCGGTCGGCATCTTCCTCACCCCCGCGCAGATGGCCCGCTCGGTCGGGTCACCTTTCTGGCTGCTGGTCATCTGGCTGGTCATGGGCGTTATGGCCTACTGCGGCGCGCTCTGTTACGGGGAGCTGGCCGCTCGCCATCCCGAAGCGGGCGGCGGCTATGTCTACCTCCGGGAAGCCTACGGCCCCGGTACCGCCTTTCTCTACGGCTGGAAGTGTCTGCTGGTGCTGGACCCCGGACTCACCGCCGCGTTCGGAATGGGCCTGGCCAGCTATGCCGGGTTCGTCACCGGAATGTCGGGCTCGGGGCAGAAGCTCTTCGCCATCGCGGCGATCGCGGTGCTCGCGCTGGTAAATATCCTGGGACTCCGTTTCGGCGCCCGGGTCATCGCCACCCTTACGATCGCCAAGCTCGGGCTCCTCGGACTCATCATCCTGGCGGGATTCCTCTCCGGCGCGGGGAGCTGGGGCAACTTCATCCCCTTCGTCGCGCAACGGCCCGGCTCGCTCGCCCTGGGCGCGGCGCTGGCCGGCGGAATGATCGCGGCCTTCTTTTCCTTCGCGGGATGGTGGGACGCCGCCAAGCTGGCCGGCGAAGTGAAGGATCCCGGCCGGGTGCTTCCCCGCGCGCTGGGCCTCGGCGTGCTGGTGGTGACCGTGGTGTATGTGCTCACCAGCGCGGTGTTTCTCTACCTGGTGCCGCTGGAACAGGTCACCTCCGGCGAAGCCTTCGCGGCCCAGGCGGGCCAGGCCATCTTCGGCACGGCCGGCGCACTGGTCTTTTCCGGCATCGTGATCGTTTCCGTCACCACCAGCCTCGCGGTCTACCTGATGGTGGCGCCCCGGGTGTATTACGCCATGGCCCGGGACGGGCTCTTCTTCAAAGGGGTGGCGGAGGTGAGCCCCCGGTTCGGCACCCCGGCGCGGGCCATCCTCATTCAGGCGGTGCTGGCCGGCGCGCTGGTCCTGCTGGGCACCTTCAATCAGGTGGTGGCGTACCTGATCTTCGTGACCGTGCTCTTCGTGGCGCTCACGGTGGCGGCGCTGTTCGTGCTGCGCCGCCGTCCGGTGCCGGAAGGGACCTACCGGACCACCGGCTATCCGGTGACGCCGATGGTGTTCCTGGTGCTGGTGGGGGTGTTGCTGTTTCTGCTGGCGAGCAACAATCCGAAGGAGGCAGGGCTGGGGGGATTGGTTGTGGTGCTGGGACTCCCTGTCTACTTGCTAGTATTCAGTAAAGGCAACAGGCAACAGGCAACAGGCAACAGAACTGAGGGCTGAAGGCTGATAGCTGAGGACTTCTCTTCATGACCTGGATCAAGACCATCCCGCTCGCCGAGGCGAGCCCCGAGCTCAGGCAGGCGATCGCGAAGCAGCGGGAGCTGTATCCTCTCGAGTACGCCACGCCGGTACACCCCACCGGCGACGGGACCTCGGGCATCGTGGCCTCCCACAGCCTGATTCCGAAGGCGCTGTTCCACGCCTTCGCCACCTTCGGCGAGCTGATGTCGCCCGCGCTGCCGCTCACCCGGTCGCAGCACGAGATGATCACGACGGTGGTCTCGGTCACCAACCGGTGCCGCTATTGAATTGATTCGCACGCAGAGTTTCTGCGTCGAGTCACCCTGGATGAGGCCCTGGTGAGGGCGCTGGAAGAGGATTACCGGACCGCGCCGATCGAGGACCGGGACCGGGTGATGCTCGATTACGTCGTGCAGCTGACCCGCGATGCCACCCGGATCGGGCCGGCGGACCACGCGCGGCTCCGCTCGGCAGGCTTCGACGATACCGGGATTCTCCAGATCACCCTGATCGCCTCCTGGTTCAACTACATCAACCGGGTGGCCGACGCCCTCGGCGTCGGCAAGTAAGCGGTGAGCGGTGAGCGGTAAGCGGGACCTGCTTTTCCCGCTCCCCGCTCACTGCTCACCGCTCACTGTCTCATCTCCACTCCCACCCTGGAATCCGTCGTCGAGGTGCTCCTCGGTCTGGTTGCTGAAAAGCGCGTTCAGATCGTCCTCGGTCTTGGCGGCCCGGCCGGTCAGCTCTTCGGACATCGGCGCCCCTTCGAGATCGGGCGGCAGGTCCACCGCGGTGTCGAGCTCATCGGTGCTGAGCGGCGGCAGGGGCGTAATATGACGGGCGGGGACGTCGAGATCATCGGACCCCGGGTGCCGCGGATCGTTGCGTTCGGACATGGTCCTCCCTCCGTTTGAATGCCTTCACTTAGAGAACGATGGAGGAGCGGGAGGGAAGCACACCGATCCACAGCTACCCGCCTTTGCGGGCGGGGAGGGTCGGGGGTCCTTTTGGGCCGATCTCTCAGAATATGCCGTCCAGGCACTATGGCGTGAACGGCATATCCTGAAGGACCGGGCTGACTCGACAGGTGAAAGTCTTCGCCTGAGGGCCGCCTGAGTTTCGCGTCGGCTGGATTGACTCGGCCGAGCGGTACTACTTCACGATCACCCAGCCGTACATCCTGGCGAAGAGGAAGTGCACCCTCGTCGTGCAGATCACCAGGTAGGTGCCAGGCTGATCGAAGGTTCCTTCCGGTGTGGTCCACACGGCAGCCACGCTGCTTTGCGGCGGGGCCAGCGCGATCCGGTCGTCGGGATCGTTGATCCGGTCGGGCGGGCAGCCGGTGACGCCGATCGGCTCGGTTGCATTCGCGTCAATGTCGTCCGGCGTGGTGCCTGCGGCATAGACCGCCGGCTGGTGACAGGGAGCGATCTGGTAGGTTACGCTGCCGCCCCGCTGAATGACCACAGTGAGCGGCCGCAGCCGGTCGATTGCCTTGAACGAGTTGTCGTGCTGCGCCGGCGGGAAGGGCGAGCCCACATGATCGCTGCCGAACTCGACTTCGGCGGTCAGGGTCGCGGCGCTGGCCGGCTCCGCGCTGAGCGAAGTCTGGAACAGGGTGTCCTTGATCCCGGCAGAACGGGGTTCCGAAGGCTGAGGCATATCCTGACACGCCAGCAGCATCGCCGCGGCGATGGCGGGAATCGGTCGAACACGCATTACGGTCCTCCTCTCGGGTGACACCGGAACAGTGCAGCCGGGGAAGGAATCCGTCTTGTGCCGAGAGGCGGGTTGTATGGACGTGACCATTGCCCACTGCCGCTGCCCATTGCCCAATCTCTACCAGTCCGTCGGCCTGTAGTCCTTCAAAAACTGCCCCCAGACATGCTGCCCGGTGTTGATCCCGGAGATGATTGGATCGGTGATCCGGGCGGCGCCGTCCACGATGTCGAGCGGGGGATAGAACCGGTGCTCGGCGGTCTTCTTCCGGGCCAGCTCCACCGGGTCTTCGTCGGTCACCCAGCCGGTGTCCACGCTGTTCATGTGGATCCCGGCGTGGTGATAGTCGGTGGCGGAGGTGCGGGTCATCATGTTGAGCGCCGCCTTGGCCATGTTGGTGTGGGGGTGCCGGGTCGTCTTGAACCTGCGGTAGAACTGGCCCTCGACCGCGGAGACGTTCACGATGTGCTTGTCCCGGTTTGCGGTCCGCATCATCAGCGGCTTGAGCCGGGCGTTGAGCACGAAGGGGGCGATGGCATTGACCAGCTGCACCTCCATCAGCTCCACCGAGCTCACCTCGTCGAGCAGCAGCCGCCAGGAGTTCCGCCCCCGGAGGTCCACCTGCTGGAGATCCTGATCGAGCCGGCCCTCCGGAAAGAGCTCGGCGCTCACATCGTGATCCTCGGGGAGGAGGGCCACCTGGGAGAGCCGCGCAGCGTGGCTCAGACCGATCAGGTCATTACGAGGCCGCTCTCCCTTTGAGTCATTGCGAGGCCGCGCTTCAGCTGAGTCATTGCGAGGCCGCGCTTCAGCTGAGTCATTGCGAGGCCGCTCTCCCTTTGAGTCATTGCGAGGCCGCGCAGCGGCCGAAGCAATCCCATGGCCGCCGCCCAGCAGCCTCCGGGCCGGCTCGGGAAGCGAAGCCTGCGCCGCGGTCTCCGCCGCCATCATGTGTTGGTAGAAGGCCGGCGGCCGCCGGACCGTCTGGCAGGCGTTGTTGATGATGACGTCGAGCCGGTCGTGGGTCACCAGCAGCTCCCGGCAGAACGCCTCCACGCTGGGCGTGTGCCGGAGATCCAGCCCGAAGATTTCGAGCCGGTCGCTCCAGGCTTCGAAGTCGGGCTCGGCGGCGTAGCGCGCCGCCGAATCGCGGGGGAACCGGGTGGTGACGATGAGCCTGGCTCCGGCCCTGAGCAGCTTGAGCCCGGCCTGGTAGCCGATCTTCACCCGGCCCCCGGTGAGCAGCGCGGTGCGTCCGGACAGGTCGGCCAGCTCGGTGCGCTTGGCGTAGTTGAGCTCGCCGCAGGCGGGACAGAGCTTGTCGTAGAAGTGATGGACCGAGGTGTAGTCCTGCTTGCAGATGTAGCAATTACGGCAGTCTTCAGTCTTCAGCCTTCGGCCTTCAGTCGATTCCTCCGAGGGTGGGAAGAAGTTGGGAGTGGTGAAGACGGTCTGCCGGCGCAGGGTGCGGATCCCCGTGCTGGCCAGCACCTCCTCGTCCTTCCGGATCCGGGCCCGCTTCCGCTCCCGCACCGTGGCCTTGACCAGGAGCCGGCGGGCCTTCGCGTCGGGGTGGTAGACCCTGGCGGCGGCGTCCAGCAGCCGGCGTTTGTCCACCTTCGCGATGCCGGCCAGGATTCCCCGGTCGGCCACAATGGATTCGAGCAGCTCCGCCGCGGCGCGGACGCGGTCGGTGAGAACGGGATTGGCTTGCACGGATTACCTCGCGTTGATCGCGACCCGGTACCAGGCGTTGTTGCCGTAGCCTTTGACGTTCCAGGTCTCATGCACTGACTGCGGTTGGGCGGTGCCTGCGCTGTCGCTGGCGCGGGCGGCCAGGAAGTGACGGCCCGGCTCGAGGATGAGCTCGGCCTCCCAGAAGCTCCAGGTCCAGGGCTCGCCGGCGTGGGTGATCCGGGCCGGAATCCAGCTCCACCCCGCGTCGGGAGACACTTCTACCCCGGTGAGCGGGCTCCCTCCGCTTCCCATCGCCCAGCCCCGGACCCGGAGCCGGCCCGCCTGGACCACCTGATCGGGCGAGGGATCGATGATCGCGGCGTTGAGCGGCACGGTGCTCATGGCCTGGCCGGCGGAGACGTCGCGGGGATCGTCGGGATTCACTTCCCGCTGGACCCGGTAGGCCCGGCTCTGGAAGTAGTTGTCGGAGGGACGGTCGAGCAGATTGATCCGGCCCAGCCATTTCACATTGCGGGCTCCGATCCATCCCGGCACGATCACCCTGATGGGGAAGCCGTGCGGGGGCGGCAAGGCCACGCCGTTGAGCCTGGTAGCCAGCAGTACCTCATCGGCCATCGCCTTGTCCAGATCGATCGAGCCGCCGAAGCCAAAGCGGTGCCCATGCCGCTCCACCTGATCCAGACCCACGAATTCCACGTGCCGGGCCGACCTGGACACGCCCACGGAGCGGAGCACCTCGGCCAGGGGAATCCCGGTCCACCGGCCGGTGCTCACCGGTTCCGGTCCCCAGGGTAGCTCGCCGGGAAGGGGGCCTACCGAGAGGTATTCCTCCCGGCGGAGTCCGGCGCAGACCAGCGTGGCGGCGATGGTCTGTTCGGGGAAGGGTCCGGCCAGTTCCTCCAGCGTAAAGCCCCGGGGCCGTTCGACCAGCCCCGCGACCTCCAGACGCCAGGTGGCCGGGTCGACGGTGGGGACCGGCGCGTGACTCCGGGTGAAGAATCGCTCCAGCGGGGTGATGAAGTGGTCGTCCGCAATGACCGCCCACTCCCCGGTGTTGAGGCCGGAGGTGTCGTGGATGATGCGCTGGCGGGGTTGGGGCATCGGATAAAATCTAACCGAGCCCCCGGCGGGTTACCTGGTCCCTTCGACGATCCTTTCCAGGATGCTCTTGGCCAGGTCCTTGTCCCAGGTCACCGCCGATTTCCTGGCCACCACCACCACCTTGGATCCGGTGCCGGCGGTCTCGATGTTGACCGAGATTTCCCGGTCGTCGAGGGTGCCCTCGATGACTCGCTTTTCGCCGCCGCCCGCCTGCTCGGTGCTGGTCTTGGTCTCCTTGATCCCCATCTCGCCGAAGACCCGCTTGGCCGAGGCTTCGACCGTCGGCACCGGAGCGAGCAGCGAGGTTTCGGCGCCCCGGTCGATGACATAGACCGCGCCGGCCGCGCCCGCGCCGGCTGCCGCGGCCACGCAGCCGCCCAGCACAGCAAGGGTACAG